>JAYEGD010000120.1:0-14253 GCA_034658915.1 Campylobacterota bacterium
CTCTATCGATTCCCAATTCAAGATAGAGTTTAATTGTCTCTTCATTGCGAATACCACCACCTAACTCTAACTTTACACTGCAGTTTTCACGAATTTTTCTTATCTCTTCAAGATTTTTTGGCTCTCCTGCAAAAGCACCATCTAAATCTACTAAATGAACCCAAGTTGCACCCATCTTCTCAAACTCTTTTACCAGTTTCCATGGCTCATCTGAATAGACTTTAGCACTATCCATCAAGCCTTTACTAAGCCTAACTGCTTTACCATCTTTTAAATCAATTGCTGGAAATATTGTCATTTTCGCCTCACTTTTATTTATTTTAACATTCAAACGAACAAGTCCGTTTGAATGGCAGGGACGTATCGTCCCTACGACCCCCTAAAGCTACGAAAACTATGTTTTCGAGATTTAAAAGGTTTTTATACACAATTTAAGAAATAACTTATGATGTGTTATTCCTCTCAAAAAGCTTGCTTTTTGAAGCTTTAGGGGGTTGTAGGGACACTCGTGTCCCTGCCACTAAAATGGACGTGTTCATTTTAGTGAATAAAATCAAACGATAACTCCACCACCTAAAAGTTTGTCGTTGTCGTAGATAACACCTGCTTGTCCTGACGCAATTCCAAATGCACTTTTATGTAGTTTGACATACGCCATACTCTTTTCAATTTTTATATGACATGGCAGAGGAGTTGTACGGTATCTAAGTTTAATTGTTGCATCAAACTCTACTCTTTCATCAAACATATTTAAATCTTTTAAAATAACATCAAAAGTCTCTAACTGCTCTTTTTTGCCTACGGTAATTGTATTGTTTTTAGCATCAATACTTAAGACATAGTGTGGCTCGTGTGCGCCATTTACGCTAAATCCTCTTCTTTTTCCTATGGTGTAGTGCATGTATCCCTTGTGCTTACCAACTATACTACCATCTAAATTTAGTACATCTCCTGGCATATCTACATCTACATGTAGTCTTAAGAAGTCTGTGTATTCGCCATCTACAAAGCATATCTCTGTTGACTCTTTTTGAGATGCAAAACTCTCTAAACCACTAATTGAAGATGCTAACTCTTTTATGTCATCTTTTCTTTTATCGCCAAGTGGAAAAAGGAGTCTTGGTAGAATTTTTTTGTCAATATCATACAAGAAGTAGGTTTGATCTTTTGACTCATCTGTAGCAGATAGTAAGTACTCCCCATCACAATTAACATAGTGTCCTGTTGCTAAAAAATCTGCGCCTATTTTATCGGCATATTTTATCATCTCACCAAACTTCATGGTTTTATTACAAATTGCACATGGGTTTGGAGTTGAGCCATCTTGGTATGTTTTAATAAAAGGTTGAAAGACTTCAATTTCAAATCTATCTTTTAAATCTATTACATGTAGAGGTACTCCTACAAACTCTGCTGCTTTTTTTGCACGAGCTAAATGTATTTCGTGGTAGCCCTCTTTTTCATGAAGTTTCATGTAAAGCCCCTCAACACTGTAGCCTTGCTCTTTTAAGACAATAGCACTAATTGTTGAATCTACTCCACCACTTAAACCTACTAAAACTTTTTTCATAACTACTCTTTAACTTCCATACAAAAATTAGCTAATCTTTTGTAATAAGTAGTCTCTTTTAAATCTGCTCTCTCTAGTGCCTCTTTTTGCACAAAAATAGAGTTCATAATTTCAGATGCTACCAAATCTAAATCATCTGTTAAAGTTATCATATCAATATCTTCTTGAGATATAGTTCCCTCTAGCAGTAGTGAGTTTTTAAAAAACTCTATTAGTGGAGTGTAAAACTCTACACCAACAATAAAGACTCTAACGCCCTCAACTTTTCCAGTTTGAATAAGAGTTAAAGACTCAAAAAGCTCATCAAGTGTTCCATATCCACCTGGAAAAATAACGTAAGCCATAGAGTATTTCACGAGCATTACTTTTCTTGAAAAAAAGTAGTCAAACGAAAGAGAGGTTGTAGTATATTTGTTTGCATCTTGCTCTTGAGGAAGTTCAATGTTAAGCCCAACTGACTCAACACCATTTTCAAATGCTCCTTTGTTTGCGGCTTCCATAATACCTGGACCACCACCAGTTAAAATATTAAAACCTCTTTTTGATAGTTTATTGGCAAGTGAACATGCTTGTTTGTAGTAGATGTCATTTTTGTCAGTTCTAGCACTTCCAAAAATTGTAACAGATGGACCTAGCTCTCCTAACTCATCAAAACCTTTTGCGAAGTCCGATAAAATTTTAAAAACTGACCAAGTATCTGCTGATTTAATATCTTTTACATATTTTCTAGCTGTACTTTGTTTAGACATTTTTAACCTTTTAGCTGCTTTAATCTATCTTTTTTAGAGCCAATAGCTGTAATTTGAACACCAAAGTTCCCATCTACTATTACAACTTCTCCTTGAGCTATTACTTTGTCATCAACCAAAATATCCAGCGGGTCATTAGCGTGTTGATTTAGCTCTATTACTGAACCTATATCCATGGTTAGAACATCTTTTAGAAGTAATCTTTTTTGTCCAATTCTAACGCGAACTAAAAGTTTCACATCCATTAAGAGGTTGATGTTTCTCATCTCTGAATCATTTAAATCAACCCTAGAGGCACTCTGCTCACTATCTGAATTAGAGCTAGGAGCTGAGGCTTGGCTTGATTGTTCACTAACTTCTGGCTCATCATCACCTTTAAGTGAATTAATGACATCTCTATCTACTAAAAACATCATAATGGAGTTAATTGCTTCTAGCTCAAAACTAAAGACTATCATCTTAGAGTATGGAGTTATATCTATATCTCCATCATCTGGTACAAACTCAATATCATCAACTTTCATAGAGAGTTTTGGCATCTCATTTTGAGCAGCTAGTGCCGTTGACATTGCTCCTATGATGTTTGATACCATCTCTTTTGTAGCGTCTAAATCTTCATCATCCATATCATCTTTAGACTCACCCTCGCCACCTAGCATCATATCGCCAAGTGCTGTTGCTAATGATGGTGGAATTGCGACCAATGCTCTACCATTTCCCTCGCCACTGACTTCTACAGTTGTTAGTGATGTTGGTGGCATAATTGTTGTTACGTCGCTAATATCTTGCTCTTCTTTTACGCTTAGTGCTGGAGCAAAACCAGTTAAGCCCTCAATTGTAGCAATAGTTTCGCTAATAAATAGCTCTGTTAAACCTTCCATCTTATGCTCCTAGTCATCATCTTCATCAGGCATCTCAATTTTTATGCTTGAGCGCGCACCTTTTAATTGGGCTTTACGCAGTTTTTCTAAATCTTCTAATGTACGTTTTACAATATCTTTTTCAGTTTCAAGAACTTCTGTTACTTGAATAGATTTTCTAAAGCGTTTCAACCCAATTGAGCCTCTATATCGTTTTTTACCATCTATGCTAATATCTACAATTCCATCAGCTGGCTCTGTAAGTGCAATAACATCTCCACACTCTAAACTCAAAATTTGTGACATGCTAAGTTCTGCTTCACCTAGGTTCGCCTCTGCTGTAACTTTTGCACCACCTAGTAGAACTTTTAGCTCTTGATTACGACTCTTTTTAGAGTTTCCACTCTCATTTAGCATCAAATCACGAGATGCAAGTTTTGGTAAAATTGGCTCAAGTGAGATTACAGGGTAGCAGATATTCATCATACCAGAGCTATGACCGATAATTATCTCCATTACCACCATAACAACAATCTCATTTTGAGCAACAATTTGAACAACATTAGGGCTTGACTCTTTTGACTCAACATTTGGGTACATTTCACTTACAGGCGCCCAAGCGTCACGAAGAGTGTTCATCATTACACGCAGAAGTGACTCAAACAAAGATAGCTCAATATCTGAGAACTCTCTATTTGCTTCAAATGGCTCGCCTTTTCCACCTAAGAGTCTATCTAGCATAGGAAAAGCAATTGATGGATTTATCTCAAATACACCATTTCCATCTAGTGGTTTCATTGAAAAAACATTAAAACTTGTGGGGTTTGGAAGAGACATTAAAAACTCACCATAAGTCATCTGATCAACTGAGTGAAGTTGTATCTCTACAATAGAGCGCATTGATGCTGAAATTTGTGAAGAGAGACTTCTAGCCATTTTATCATGAATACCTCTAAAAGCACGTAGTTGCTCTTTTGAGACACGGTTTGGTCGCTTGAAGTCATAAAGCGTAATATTTCTTTGTTCCGATGATGTATGGGAATCATCGGAGTCAAAATCTCCCTCGCTATCTCCCTCTTCGTCATCATCAACAACATCTAAAAGGGCATCAATCTCCTCTTGACTTAAAATATCAGCCATAGGCTACTCTCCGACACTATCGCGTATTTTACGAATGACTGCTTTATGTATTTGTGAAATTCTTGACTCTGTAATATCTAAAATTGAGCTAATCTCTTTTAGTGTTAGCTCCTCAAAATAGTAAAATTGAATTATCATCTGTTCACGTTCATTAAAACCATTTAAAACTTTTTTAATAACGCCTATTAGCTCATCTCTCTCTACTTTTTCAAGTGTTGCACCACCATCTCCCTCATTTAATTGATCATCAAGAGGCATAACTGTGTAGATGTCTGATGCAATTCTTGCATTATGAATTTTATCTTCATCTTCATTCAAAATTTCAGCTAGTTGAGAGTTTGTAGGCTCTTCATTATGCACACTTAAGTAGCTATCTATCGCTTTGTCAATCATCTTTACAAGTTTTCTATTTGAACGGCTTAAAACATCTAGTGAACGTAGATAATCAAGCATACTTCCATAGACTCTTGTTTTTGCATATCCCCAAAAGTTATCATTTTGAGACTCATCATATCTTCTTGCTAATTTAACTAACTCTTCTGTTCCAATTGCAGACAAGTCAAGGTAGTCAACAGAGCTTGGAAGTCTCTCTTTTAGTCTAAAAGCCATAGCTTTAACAGCGGGTAGGTATTGAATTGCAAGAGTATCTTCTTTATGACGAAGTTGCTGAGTGTATGCTTCTATCATTATGATGCCTCTTCTAGCATATTTCTAGGGTCAGGACTGCTCATAAGAGACTCTTGATCTTTACATGTAGTGTCAATTAAGTTTTCACGCTTATTAACTTCATGCATTAGAGAGTCTAAATGTTTTTCATGAATTGAAACAGGAAAGAATTGTCTGATTCCACTAAGAGTTCTCAAGTAAAGAGCGATACAAAATTGAGAAAATGTGTAGAAAAAAAGTGTTATTAAACCAGTGTATGTGAGTAGTTCAATAGGTTCATCAGCTTTTAAAAGTGCAAAAATTAAGCCCACAAAAAAACCTTGTGCTGTAAAGAAATAGACAAAATTTGCACTTCGCATAAACAAAACCCCTTACTAGAAATCACTAAAAATGTTCCATGAGTCGGTTGAACAACCCACTTAATCCACTATTGTTTGGTTCTACAAGCACATTTCGTTCCAGTTTTTTACTTATTGTTTGTGCAATCTTGGAAATATCCCTTGAAGAGTGCGAACTTGGGTACTCTTTAGAGATAAGTTTTCGTCTTTTTACACACTGTGAAACTCTCTCATCAGCATTAATTTTTCCTAAAAGCTCTAGTTTTAAAGAGTTGCCAATATTTAGTGAAGCAACTTTTTTTATCTTATCAAATATGTTTTTTGACTCATTCTCATTTTTAACTTGATTCATTACAACATAGATGTCATTGCGAAGTTTTGCTGTTAATTTAATAGTCGCATAAGCATCTGTAATAGCTGCTGGGTCTGGAACTGTTACTACTACGACATCATCAGCAGCTTGTAAAAACAGTTGAATATGCTCACCTATTCCTGCACCTGTGTCAATTATCATCACATCTAAGTCATCTAGTACATGTGCTTCTTGCATAAAACGCTCAAAGAGTGCTTTATCGGAGTATTTTAAAATTTCATCTCCACTTTCACCTGGAATTAGAACTAAATCTTTTGTAATAGGTATTAAAATATCGCTTACTGTTGCTTCACCTTTGAGTACATGTAGAATGTTTTTATTAATTTTAACATTGAACATAATGTCTAAATTTGCAAGACCTATATCTGCATCAAAAATACCAACTTTTAATCCTGCATTTGAGAGGGTGTAGGCTAGGTTTGAACTAATTGTACTCTTACCAACGCCACCTTTACCACTGGTAATTGAAACAAAGCGTGTCTTTTTAGGTTTGTTAGATTTAGTAGCTAAAAACTTCTCTAGTTGAGCCGCTTGATGTGTCATTGTGTAACACCTTTATTAAAGCCATTAATCATGCAATTTATTAAGTAATCACTAGAGGCTACGACTAAATCTTCTGGTACTTCTTGACCAATTGAGAAGTAGCTAATTGGCTGTTTTGTGTTAAAACTGAGTGAAAAAATGTTTCCAAAACTCCTCGTTTCATCCAATTTTGTAAACATTAGTGTGTCAATGTTTAGTGTAGAAAAGTTATCATAAGTCTCTTTCATATCTTCATACTTACTAGAACTGCTCAAAGCTAGCATCACGTCAATATCTAAGTTAGTGTCATTATGTTCCAAGCATGAATAGATTGTCTCTATTTTTTTTTGATCATACGGAGATGACCCCATGGTATCAATTAAGATGTAATCGCAATAGCGAAGTGCATCTAACGCTTTTGAAAACTCTGGAGGGTCTAGTACTGTCTCAATTCCTAGTTTCATCATTCTAGCGTATTGCATTAACTGCTCAACTGCACCTATTCTGTAAGTATCTAGTACGATAAGCCCAACTTTATGCTTTTTTTTCATATTAAAGGCGTATCTAGCCGCGAGTTTTGCGATGGATGTGGTTTTTCCAACTCCTGTTGGTCCAACAACCATAATAACTTTTTTTTGTGTTTGTGATGGCATTTTTTCATGACGAACTGGTATCATTTTTCGCAGAAGTGTTTGAAAATATCTCTTTACAGTTTCACTGTTTTGTCTCATTTTAAGAGGCATATTTTCAATGCTTAGTTTCATTATTTCGTCTAAATGGTTTTTATTCATACCACTATTTAAAGATGTTGAGTAAATTTCAGCAAACTCTGGTGGAATAATAAAGTCTAAATCTGGGTGCTTCTCTTCCCAAAACATATTTTGAATAATTTTAACTTTATCTGTTAATTTTTCAATATCTTTTTTTAAATCAACTATCTCAGGTGCTTCAACTTTTGAACGCTTTGGTGTTAAATTAGTTTTATCATCAATAGTAACTTCAGCTATTTTAGAGATCTGTTTAGCTGCTTCAGAAATGTTGTACAAAACATCTTGACTCTCTTTTAGAACAGGACTCTTTTGTTGTGAATTTTCATAAGCAGGTGGGAGAGGCTTCTTTTTTGGTCTATTGACGTGATTTTCAGAAACTCCAACTACAACTTCATATATAGCATCACGACCAAGAGCTTTTTTTTGAATTTCGCGAGTCTCAATAAGCATAGCTTCATCGCCTAACTCATGCTGTACTTTTTTAAGTGCCTCTTGTGGTGATGAACCAGTAAAAGTCATTATTTTAACACTGTTATCTTTCACTTAATCGCCTCATATATTGTAGTGGTATTAAAACACTTCTTCTCTCACGGTATGATTTGTGAGGGATTGTTAAATCTCTATACTCTATCTTTTCTTTGTTAAAAAATACAATATCAAGATCCAACTCTCTTGGAGCATTTTCAAACGTTTTTTTACGTTTAAATCTCTTCTCTAATCTTTGTAAATATCTCATTAAAGCTCTTGGTCTTAATGATGTTTTAACTTTAACTATTGCATTAAAAAAGTCATCTTGTTCCAAAAAACCAAATGGAGGATTTTGTAAAATAGGCGATGTCTCAATAGGCTCTAAAAAAGAGCTTCTTCTCATTACATGTAGAAGTCTATTAAAGCGTCTAATAACATCGCCTACATTTCCACCTACACCAATTGTAGCTTCATACCTAAAAGATTTTTCGTATGAACTACATGTAGATGGAAAATTAGTTGTAAAGTAGAGAGTTAACTCTTCATCTAACTTTACAACCTTTTTCAAACAGGTGCTACGCTTGTGTCTCTTGAGCTTCTTGTTGAGCTTTTTGAGCAGCCACTATCTCTTGTAAAATTTGAAGCATACCTATCATAGCTAAGTGGTAACCAAATGGACCAAAACCAGTAATTGATGATGAACAAACAGGAGCAACTAAATTCTTTTGACGAAAATCTTCACGACGTGCAGTGTTTGAAATGTGAACTTCAATAGTTGGAAGACTAACAGCAGAGATTGCATCACGAATTGCAACAGAAGTGTGAGTGTAAGCAGCAGGATTAATAATAATTCCATGAGCAGTTCCATAACACTCTTGAACTCTATCTACTATTTCACCCTCTAAGTTACTTTGAAAAAACTCTATTTCAACACCATTTTGCTCTGCAAAATCTTTCATTTGAGCATGAATTTGCTCTAATTTCATAGGACCGTAAATATTTTGTTCACGAATACCTAACATATTTAAATTTGGTCCTTGTACTACAACTATTTTCATATTTTACCTTTAATAAATGTTTTTAATCTGCCATTATACAACCTTTATAATTATATTACAATGAAATTTTTTTCATGTGATACACTTCTAGGTAACTCCTGCAAAATATAAAATAGATCTTAATAGCTTTATATATCAGTAGGTGATGTTATAAAACTTTAATTGTACAAACCATTAAGGTATGTCCAAATCCCAAACCATTAATCTCTTCTTCTACATGTAGTCCTGCTTTAGACGCAAACTCTATCATCTCACTAGCTCTGTACATTTTACTTGTTCCATTTGCTAATGCACTAAAATATGGGGATGTGTTAATTAGACAGTAAGCTCCTATTTCGTGGCTTTGTCTGTCCCAAAATGGCTCTACAATATATACTTTTCCATTCTCATTTAGTGCATTTTTTGCACGTTTTAGTAGCTCTATTATGTCACTAGGAGAGAAGCAGTCTAAAAATTGGCTCATCCAAACGCCATCTACACCTGCTGGAAAAGCGATGCTATGGTCTAGTAAGTCTAGTGGAAATCCTGAGACTCTGCTCTTTACACCATTTTGTGCCGCATATTTCATAGCTTCATCAATCTGTTCTTGATGGTCTAGGATTGTTACACTTGTTTTTGGTGACGCTTTTGTAAGTGCAACTGACCATTTTCCAGTGTTTCCACCAACATCTAAAAGAGTCTTAATCTCTTTTTTGCTCATAATATCTACAAGTTTTTTAAATGCAGCGTCAGAGTAGAAGTGATCAAACCCAAACCAACTATCTTTTGCTTTTTTAGGGAGCTTTGTTAAAAGTGGGTAAATTGTCGGCTCATCTTTTGAAAAAGTGTGATGCAGTCCAGCTGGTGTAGAAGTTTTTAGAGCTTCATCAAGATAGAAAAGACCCTCATAATTTACATCATGGTTATAGTTCATATTTGCTTTTGTCATCTCATCATTTAACAAAAAATAGCCAATTGTTGTAATAAAGTACTTATCATCTTCAAGTTTCAAAGCACTCATACTAAAACCAGATTCACACAACACTTGAGTTGCATAGAGACTAATGTTACACTCTTGAGCAATCTCTTTCGCACTTAAACCTTTTTTATTATCTTGAAGAAGTTGAAATATTCCCCAATCTCTTAGAAGTCTTGCGCATTGGAAAATAATTGGTGCAAATGCTATTTTTTGAGCCTCTAAAAGAGCATCTGAACCACTAAATTTTTTACTATCAAACATAAAATGCCTTTAATACAATATAGATTTTGGATTATACTAAAAATAAGATAAAATGCGTTAATTAAATCATAAAGTAGAAATTTTGATAAAAAATGTTGATGTATTTATAATTGGTGCGGGTCCAGCTGGCTCAATCTCTGCGGCTTACTTGGTTCAAAAGGGATTTAGTGTAAAAGTAGTGGATAAATCCACTTTTCCTAGATTTGTAATTGGTGAGTCTTTGCTTCCTAAATGTAATGAGCTTTTAGAAAAAGCAAATATGCTAAAGTGTGTTGAAGATGCTAATTTTCAGTTTAAAGGTGGTGTTGCTTTTCAAAACGAGAAAGGCGATGAAATTGCACTAGATTTTTCTAAAAATTTAGGGCAAAAATGGGGAAGCTCTTTTCAAGTTAAACGTGAAGTTTTCGATGAGTTGTTAATTAAAGATGCTATTACTAAAGGTGCAGATGTCAGCTTTGGTGTAGAAGTGACAGCTTATGATGAAGATAGAAATGTAATTACAACTAAAGATGAATCTGGAAACATAGAGATTTACAGTTCAAAAAAAGTTTTAGATGCCTCTGGTTATGGAAGAGTTTTACCTAGACTTCTTAACTTAGAATCGGACTCAAGTTTAGCATTAAGACGTGCAACATTTGCAAGAGTAGATAGCGACCACCGCCCACAAGATGAGAGAAATGGCTATATTTTTGTAGATATAATTGGAGACAATGACGCATGGATTTGGAACATTCCATTTAGCGATGGCACAACATCTGTAGGAGTTGTCTGCACTGAGGAGTATTTTAAATCATTTAATATGAGTGATGAAGCTTTTTGGGAACACTGCATCGCTTCAAACAAAAAAGCATCTGCACGTTACAAAGACTCAAAACGAACAGTTGATGTTGGCTCTATTTCTGGTTACTCATCTGCTGTTACTAAGCTATTTGACAAAAATTACATTTTAACTGGAAATGCTTCTGAGTTTTTAGACCCTGTTTTCTCTTCTGGCGTTACACTTGCGTTAGAGTCAGGTTTTAAAGCAGCTGAGTTAGTAGCAAAAGAGCTAAATGGCGAGAGTGTAGATTACAAAAAAGAGTACGACGAGTATATGATGTTAGGAATAGAAGTATTTAGAGAGTACGTAAACGCATGGTATGATGGCAGACTACAAAAAATTCTTTTTACTAATAATAAATCAGATAAAATCACAAGCAAAATTATCTCTATACTAAGTGGATACGTTTGGGATGAAAACAACAGTTTTGTAACTTCACATAAAACAGCAATGCAAGCAACATACGATATTGTAAAATAGGATAAATATGACAATAGATAACAATACGGTAAGCTATGAAAAATTCATAAATGACAATAGAGTCAAGGTAAGTGATGACAAAGAGTTCATAGATTTCATTAATGCAGGGCATCAATTTTTAATAGAAAACATTGAAAATGGTCGTCCAATTTATGGTGTAACAACAGGTTATGGAGAAGCTGGACAAAATTACGCAGCTTTTGAAGAGGCGCAAGAGCTTCAAAAAAACCTTTTTAGTTTTCATGGTTGTGGTGTTGGAGAGTACCTAAGTGCAGATGTTTCACGTATTATGGTTACCATTAGGCTAATTAGCCTAAGTAAAGGAAAAAGTGGAGTTAGCTATGAGCTATTGAAACGTTTTGAACTGCTACTTCAACACAAAATATACCCTTTAATTCCATCTCAAGGCTCAGTAGGTGCAAGTGGCGATTTGACTCCTCTTTCATACATTGCAGCAGTAATTGCAGGTGAGCGTGAGGTAATTTACAATGGCGAAATTAAATCTTCTTGTGAAGTGTATGAAGCTTTACATGTAGAGCCTTATGTCTTTAAACCAAAAGAGGCGTTAGCAATAATGAATGGCACAGCTACTATGAGTGCAATTGCAATTAACGCAATTAAAAAGTTTGAGACACTTCTAAACACCACAGAGAGTTTTGTAGCTTCTATTTTTGAACTACTACTTTGCGACATCACACCACTAGAGCCATTCGTTCACGATAGCAAACCGTTTGATGGACAAAGAGCAGCTGCTGCAAACATTTTGAAAAAGTGTGAAGACTCAAAATTGACACACGAAGCTTTTAGCAGATATGAGAACTTCCATTTAGAAAAAGAGCAGAACATTCAAGACAGATACTCAATTCGCTGCTCACCTCAAGTTTTAGGTGTAGTTCATGACAACTTAGCAGTTGCTAAAAAATGGATTGAGACAGAGATAAACGGCGTAAATGACAACCCATTAATAGACCATATTGATAGAAAAATATACACTTCTGGAAACTTCTATGGTGGCTATGTTGCTCACGCTATGGACACAATGAGAATTTGTGCTGGAAATGTTGCAGATTTACTAGACAAAGAGTTTGCTCTTTTAGTTGATCATAAGTTTAATAAGGGTTTAGGTGAGAGTTTGAAGTTAAATACAAAACCTACTCATCACGGTTTTAAAGCTATGCAAATTACACTTAGCTCGCTCTCAGCTGATGTTATTATGAACACAACTGCCGCTTCACTACACTCACGCCCTACAGAGTCTATGAATCAAGACAAGGTTAGCATGGGAACAACTGCAGCGCTTCATTTTGACAAGCAGTTACCAGACTTGACAAATATGTTAAGCATCGCTTTAATTGGGATGGCACAAGCAGTAGAGTTAAGAGGCTATGAGAGGTGTTCATTTCACTTGCAAAATAGCTTCAATATTATAAGAGAAGATGTGCAGAGATTGGACTTCGATAGACGAATGGATATTGATATAAAAGTTGTATATAAAATGATTGAAGATGGACAATTTCAGTGAAAAAAGTTTTAATAACAGGTTCAACTGGGGCAATTGGAGAGGCGTGTGCAAGATATTTCCATGACAATGGTTACTTTGTATATCTGCACTATAGAAGTAAAAAAAGTAAAGCAGAGGCTCTACATGTAGAGCTTCCTAACTCTAAACTGTTGCAGTTTGACATTACATGTAAAGAGGATGTTATGGCATCTTTAGAGAGTTTAGAGCTAGATGTTTTGGTTAATAATGCAGGAATTACTAAAGATAATCTGTTCTTTTGGATGAGTGATGAAGAGTGGTCAGATGTTATTGACACCTCTGTAGATGGAACTTTTTATGTTACAAAAGCAGTATTAAAAAATATGATTGCCGCAAAGCGTGGCTCAATTGTAAATGTTGCATCTATCTCTGGGCTAGTTGGTAATGCTGGGCAGACAAACTACTCTGCTGCAAAGGGTGCCATGATTGCTTTTACAAAGGCACTATCAGCTGAAGTTGCAAGGTACAAAATTCGTATCAATGCGGTTGCACCTGGACTAATTGAGTCTGAAATGACATCTGAATTAGATTTGAAAGAGATGAAAAAAGCTATTCCATTAAGACGAGTAGGGCAACCTCATGATGTTGCAGAGTGTGTATTTTTTCTAAGTGACAAAGCCTCTTACGTAACAGGCGAAGTGCTAAACATTAGTGGTGGAATGGTTAGATAGTGAATAAAGTTGCAATAATTGGTGGTGGTTTAAGCGGTCTTTTGTGTGCTTTAATGCTAGAAAAAAGAGGCTACACACCCACAATTTATGAACGTCTTCCTAAAGTAGGTGGAGTTCTTGACTCATTTAAGAGAAAAAAAGTTCTTTTTGACATCGGTTTTCACTACTCTGGAGCGTTAGCAAACGAGCAGTATCTGTATGAAGCTATGAAAGAGTTAGGACTTCTTGAAAAGTTAGAGCTTGAGAGTTATGAGAATGAATTTGACACACTCTTTATTGATGGTGAAACATTTAAAATTGGTGGTAGTTCACAAGAGTTTAAAGAGAGTCTTCAAAAGAGATTTGTAGATGAGTCTGAGAACATAGAGGCTTTTTTTAAGAGTTGTTATGAGGTAAGTGCAATTAGCTCAAAACCTGAAAACTTTGCAAAGATTGATTCAAGATGTGTAGGCGATGTTCTAAAAAATATTACCAATAAGCGTTTAAGAGCTGTTTTTCTTCACTTTACTATCTTTTACGCAAGTGCAATGTACGATAAAGCATCTTTTGATTTTTATGCAAAAATCTTCATAAATATGCTTGATGGTACAAGAAAAGTAGCTGGTGGCGGCGGTGCAATTGTAAAAGCACTAAAAGATTCACTTACAAAAACTAAGATTAAAACAAGAGCAGAAGTTACAAAAATTACTCAAGACAAGAACGGTGTAAAAAGCTTTACATGTAATGGCGAAGAGATTACATGTAGTTCTATTATTAGTACAGTTCATCCAAAAGTAACACTAAAAATGTTTGATGAAAAAGATAAAAAATTAAGTCGTTATGCAAAGCATATTGATGAGCTAGAAGAGTCGCCATCATTTTTCTCTATTTTTTGTTTGATTGATGCTAAGATTGAGTCAAACCTCTATTTTTATGCAGATGAATTTATATCTGTTTTACCATCACGTGAGTATGAGGGAAAAACTGTTGCTACAATTTTAGCTGGAAGCTACTTCTCGAAGTATGAAAA
>JAYEGD010000121.1:0-3547 GCA_034658915.1 Campylobacterota bacterium
TGTCATTTGATAGCGAACTTTCTAACGCAACTATAGGGTTAGATAGCATGTATAATAGGTATGATAGTAACCATGACGCTTCTGTTTCATGGAAAGCATATGATGCTGATGGAAATGAAGTAGCAACAGGAAGCATCAAACAAGACACTGCAAATGTTGATGGAGATAGTAATGTAGCATCTAACACAATTAGTGTTGATGCTCCATTTAGTAAAATAGAGATCTTCTCTGAAGCAGCTTCAGGAGCTAATGCAAACTTTACTGTTAGCTACATTGAAGCGGATGCGGCCGTGACTTTAAGTACAGATGAAGACAGCTCAATTACTGTAGATGTTCTAGCAAATGACAGTGACTCTGATGGTGGTACTTTAAGCATAGCTAATGTTGAAGCTCCAGTTGATGCTAATGGTGATGTTTTAGGAACTGTAGAAGTAGTAACTGTAGATGGAAAAGATCAGATCAAATTCACTCCAAATGAGACTGCACAAGCTATGAACGATGGAGAGAGTGCTGATGTATCTATTAAGTACACTATAAGTGATGGACAAGGTGGAACAGACACAGCAAGCGTAACTGTTAATGTAATTGGTTCAGATGAAGTAGATAACACAGCTTCTGCTCCTACTCTTGATATGAGTGTTGGTGATGCTAGAGAGATTCAAGGTGAAGCTGAAACAACATTTAGTGCAAATGGTGATAAAAACTTTAATAACAATAGTCATAGTGATACAACAACAGTAGAACACGGAAAAGGCAAAAACAAATGGACAAGTGAAGAAGATACAGGCACTGATTCCACTGTAGAATATAAAAATGTAAATCATTCATCAATTGATATGAAATCAGGTGATGATACTGTAACAGTTTCATCTAATGCTAATAACGCTAAGTTTAACATGGGTGATGGAGACGATACAGTTTATATAGCAGGAAATGCACAAGATGTAACAATTAATACTGATGATAGTGGATGGTTTGCTTCTGCAGGAAATGATACTGTAGCAATAGATGGACAAATGCAAAGTGCTACTATAAACACTGGTGGTGGAGATGATTATGTTCAACTAGGTGATGTGAAGAATGCTACAATTAACTTAGGAAGCGGAGATGATGTTTTAAAACTTGCTGGTTCAAAAAGTGACTATGGAATAGTAGAAGAGGGCAACGGTGTTGTAAAAATAGTTACTGGTGACTTTACCAGACATGACAATGGTGACTCTCAATGGATAGAAGGTGGAGATTGGACCACAGTTACAGGTGCAGAAGCAATAGTATTTGGTGATGGTACTTATATAGGAGATGAGGCTCTTGCTAGTCAATATACAAATGCAGGAAGTTCAACTTACGAGTATAGCATAGCACTAAATTCAGGTCTTACAGATACAGACGGAAGTGAAACTCTATCTGCTATTACTGTAAGTAACTTACCTACTGGTGCTACTCTAAGTGGAACAGGCGTTGTTGACAATAATGATGGCACTTACAGTGTTGCAACAGACGCTAATGGAGACGCAACCGCTACACTAACAAGCTCTACAGAAATTGCAGATGCTGATTTAAATAGCATTAGTGGTAGTGTTACTTCAACTGAGAGTGATGGTGGAGATACTGCAACAACTACACAGAGTGCTAACATTGAAGTTAATGGTACAGCTGGTGATGACACACTAAGCGGTACAGATGCAAATGAGGTTATAGACGCAGGTGCTGGAGATGACACAATTGTATTTGATGCAAAAGATACAATTGATGGTGGTGCGGGTTATGATACATTAGTTATTAATGAAGAGATGGAACTAGATTTTGCTTCTGTAGCTGAAAATATGGAGAATATGGAGGCATTAAATCTTAATGATGGAGCACAAGATTTAACTATTGCACTAGAAGATGTTGTATCACTTTCAGATTCAGCAGGTGAAAATGTTGAAATAACAATTGAGGGTGATGATGCAGATAAAGTTAACTTAAATGAACAAGAGTTTACTTTAGACTCAACTAGCCAAGACAACGGAACAGAGTATGATGTTTATGTAAATACAGACTCAACAGTAACACTTAATATTGACAACCAAATTGAGGTTGATTCTTATTAATTTATATCAGTAGGGACAACTTTGTCCCTACAACCTCTTAAATCTTCAAAAATCTATCTTTTAGTGAAAAGCTCAAATCAATTGTGATTTTTACTCTTTTTAAATGGTCGCAACTATTTATCTTAATTTTTACCATCTTTGTGTATTATTTCGTTAAAGGATTGTTATGAATGTGGGAATAGTCGGTATCGGTTTAATGGGTGGCTCTTTAGCTCTTAGCTTAAGAGAGTTGAATTATGTAGATAAAATCTATGGAAGTGACCACAACAAAGAGCATTGTGAAAGTGCAATAAAGCTTAATTTAGTAGATGAAATTGTAGATTTTGAGACAATAACTAAATGTGACTTAATTGTACTTGCAGTTCCTGTAAATGGTGTAATTTCTATATTAAAAGAGCTTGTACATGTAGATGAATCTACCACCATTATTGATCTAGGAAGTACAAAAAAAATTATTGTAGATAATGTTCCACCGCAAATAAGAGAAAACTTTGTAGCACTTCATCCAATGGCAGGACGAGAAAACTTTGGTCCACAAGCAGCAATTAAAGATTTATACAAAGATTCTGTAGTAGTTTTTTGCGACATTGAAAATAGTGCGCAGTTACATAGAGATAGAGCCATTAAGATATTTACAGATTTGAAAATGAAACTACACTATATGGAAGCTGATGCTCACGATAGACACGCTGCGTTTATTTCACATATGCCACATTTAATCTCTTACTCTATTGCAAACACTGTTTTAGCACAAGAGGACAAACACTCTATTTTAACACTAGCAGCTGGTGGTTTTCGCTCAATGAGTAGGCTTGCAAAAAGCTCTCCTAATATGTGGGAAGATATTTTTAGGCAAAATAAAAAAAATCTAGTAGAGGCGTTAGACTTGTTTGAAGCAGAGTTGAAAAATCTACGTCAAGATGTAGAGTCAGAGAAATGGGATGATGTAAATAACTCTTTAAAAAATGCAAATAAACTTTATGATATTTTTTCTTGAAGAAAGAGACCGTGAAACATCTTCTCTATATTTATGATGACAATAGTGACCTTGAAGAGACTATTAAAGAGTCATCTCTTTTTGAAGATATTTTTTTTAACTACACTCATATAGATGAGTTTTTAAAAAATCCAAATAGATATATTAAACAAGATAGCGTACTTCTATTACATCTAGAGGACTCTTTTTTTAATGATATCTTTAAAATTGCAATACCTCATGAATTAACTATCTCTTTTCTTCCAAAAAAAAATCAAAAAAATATTACTAATACCTACAAATTAGAGAAAAGTCTTGACCTTCAATTTAAAAATATAGTTGAAAGCAAAGAGCATAGCGTAGATATTATCTGCATAGATAATAGAAGTTACATCTTAAATGAGATAGCTTTTGGAGAGATTCCAATTTTTAACTCTATACAAAAGCAGACTATTAAGGATGGGTTTTTTTCAAAATC
>JAYEGD010000122.1:0-3541 GCA_034658915.1 Campylobacterota bacterium
AAGAGATTTTAGAGTATGTTAAATAGTCACCAGTTACAAAATTTAAAAACACCTGTATATATCTGTGAAGAGTCACTTCTTAAAAAAAATTTAGAGCTACTAAAATACATTCAAGAACAAAGCGGAGCAAAAATAATTTTAGCTCTAAAGGGCTTTGCCATGCACTCCACCTTTGAGATGGTAAGCAAATATTTGCAAGGCTGTACAGCAAGTGGACTTCATGAAGCTCTTTTAGCTAAAGAGTTTTTTAAAAAAGAGGTTCATACTTACTCTCCAGCTTTTAGTGAAGATGACATTGATGAAATAGCGTTAATTAGTAATCATATTGTTTTTAACACACCATTGCAGTTTCATCGCTTCTTCAAAAGAGTTAAAGAGATTAAACCTGAAATTTCACTCTCACTAAGAGTAAACCCAGAAGTTAGCTCAGTAGATGTAGATTTGTACAACCCTTGTGGTCTGTTTAGCAGACTAGGTACTACATGTAAAGAGTTTGATGATAGCATAGTCAGCTCTCTTGATGGACTCAACTTCCATGCACTATGCGAGCAAAATGTAGATGCGTTAGAGGATGTTTTGAAGAGTTTTGAAGAGAAATTCGGTAGATATTTAAAAAATATGAGATATGTAAACTTTGGTGGAGGTCACCACATTACACGAGATGACTATGATGTTGAACGTCTGATTAGTGTCATTAAAGAGTTTAAAGCAAGACACAATAACATTGCAGTCTATTTAGAACCAGGTGAAGCAGTAGGGTGGCAAGTTGGTGACTTATATGCAACTGTTTTAGATGTTGTTCATAATGGGATGGATATCGCAATTTTAGACACTTCAGCAGAAGCGCATATGCCAGACACTCTTAGTATGCCATATCGAGCAGATGTGCATGGAAGTGCTAAAGCTGGAGAAAAAAAGCATACATACAGACTTGCAGGAAATACATGTTTAGCAGGAGACATAATGGGTGATTACTCATTTGATGAGCCTCTACATGTAGGAGACAAAATCATCTTTAAAGACCAAATTCACTATACTTTTGTAAAGAGTACCACTTTTAATGGAATTAAACTACCATCACTAGCACTTTTAAAAGAGAGTGGAGAGCTACATGTAGTCAAAGAGTTTGGTTATGAAGATTATAAAAGTAGGTTGTCGTAACCTAAGTGCTTGAGCATAAAAATGAAAACTTTACTTTACATTTATTAAATTTATCACTATAATGATAAGTATATTTATCTTTTTGGAGTGCATATGAAAAATATAGATGTATTTATCGATAAAGTACGTATTGGAAAACTTTTTTTTGAAAAAGAAAAAAATCAGTATGGCTTTAACTATATAAAAAACTACAAACCCATCTCTCTTATCATGCCATATAAAGAATCAACTTACATTTGGGCAAATAGACTACATCCTATTTTTGAAATGAATATGCCAGAGGGTTATCTTTTTGAGATATTTAAAAATTATCTTTCAAAAGAGTATGGATATATAGATGATTTTTTAGTTTTTTCATATTTATGCTCAAATATTCAAAGTAGAGTGACATATGAGAGTTGGTTTGATAAATCTGAGTATAAAAGTGTAGAGTTGAATGATGTTTTAAAAAATGATACTCCAGATACTTTTAGTAAAATTTTAAATATGTTTTTAACAAAAAATGCTATATCAGGAATACAAGCAAAAACATTAGCTTTAGTGGAAGATAAAGCAAGTTTATCAACTAAAGAGTATATCATTAAAACATGGGGAGATGAGTATCCACAACTTGCTCAAAATGAATATTTTTGTTTAAAAGCTGTTCAGAAATCAGGTGTAAGAATACCCAATATATTACTATCAGAAAATAAAAAATTCCTCCTTGTTGAGAGGTTTAACTATGACAAAAAGAGTGATGAGTTTTTAGGCTTTGAAGAAGTCTTAGTTTTGATGGGTAAAAATAGAGATGAAAAATATAGCGGTAGTTATGAGGCAATAGCAAAGGTAATATATGCTGTAACTACAGATAAGATAGACGCTATGAAAAGTTTATATAAAACTATAGTGATGAGTTATCTGCTTAAAAATGGTGATGCTCATCTCAAAAACTTTGGTGTTTTGTATGATGAAGATTTTAAAAGAGTATCATTTGCACCGACTTATGATGTAGTTAACACTTGCGTCTATCTCCATAAAGATAGACCAGCGCTTACAATGTTTGGACAAAAACTATGGTTTGCTAAAAAAGATCTTTTAAAGTTTGGAGTACAAAAATGTTACCTTAGTGACTCACAAGCTATAAAATATTATAAAGAGTGTATATTAGCGCTAAAAGAGAGCATACAAGAGTTAGAAGTTTATATACAAAGCAATAGAGAGTTTAAAGATGTTGGCTCAAAGATGTTAGAGAGTTGGAAACTATCGTTAGATGAAAAAAAACAGAAGGAGCTTCCTGATGAAATTACACGAAATTGGAATAAAAATAAAAAATCTTAGAAAAGAGAAAGGACTTACTCAAGAACATCTATCTAAATTGTCTGGAATAAGCCGTGTGACATTTGGTAAACTAGAAAGAGGCGAAGTTAGCTCTGTCTCCATAAAAACACTTGATATTATTTTAAATGCTCTAGATTATGAAATAGATATTAAGTCTAAAAATAGTGATAGTTTTGGCTTACCAAGTTTAGATTTAATTAAAAATTAGTTTATTGGAAATTTAAAAAAGATGTAGTTAAAATTACTCTATTTTAATGCTCTTCCACAATTTCTAAATTAGAAGAGTTAAAAACATAGAAAATAAACTTAAATGGTTCGGTTATGTAGCTTTGCAGTCCAGACTCTTTTTTGTACCAGTTTGTAGTGTTGAAAATAACGTTAGGTGCAGCTGCCATGTTTAATTCTACATCTTTAATATTGTGAGTGTTAAACACTTTTTTAAAAGCGTAATGCGCTCTTGCAGTATGAAACTCATCTGTTAAGATGATGATTTTTTTGGCTTTATGGGTTTTTAAATACTCAACTAAATCATACGCTTCATCAAATGTGCTTGTTGCTCCACCTTTTGTACTTTTAATAATAGTCGCATTGACATCATAAGCATTTAAAACGCTCAAATACTCATCTTGCTCACTTTGTAAAAGTCCTAGTTGCTCAACCTCATATTGAGCAGGAGAGGTTAGTAAAATCTCTTTTGCATAACCTTTTTTTAGTAGCTCAACTGCGTAAATTGGTCTAGTCTTTGAGTTTCCTCCAAGCACTACAATAGCGTCAGCACCTTTTACTGCATTGTCAATAGTAAAAAGTTCTGCGTAGCTTTGCAGTATGTTTTTATGAAAAACCAAAGCTAGAACTACAGCTACTACAACTGCACTAAAAGTGTAGAAAAACTTACTTTTCAATGTTTTGTTGTAGCCAACTCATAATTAGTCTTACGCCACTTCCTGTTGCTCCATAGCCGTAGCAATCCCAAGCAGACTCAGTGTAAGCAGAACCAGCTATGTCAAAGTGTAACCACTTGTCTTTCATGTCATCATTAATGAAATTGTCTAAAAATAGACCT
>JAYEGD010000123.1:0-3532 GCA_034658915.1 Campylobacterota bacterium
TGTAAAATATTTCACTAATTATTATAATATTAACTAAATAAGAGTTTTTAATAATTGAGTAAAAATGAAACAAGTATTATAAGAAGTCGAGTGCATCTTTAGATAATGAGCTCCAAGGAGATGAGGAGTCACTCTTTATGCTTCTTTCATAATACTCTTTTGCTTTAATGTTATCGTTTTCATCTTGATAGAGTGAGCCTAGCTGATACTCTTGTCTTGCTCTTTCACTTTTTGTAATATTTACAAAGTCAAGTGTTAATAGAGTCTCTATAGCATCTTGAATTTTATTTAGCTCTTTATATGCACCAAAAAGTGTAAACTCAATATATGGACTTTGTGTATAGCTCTTATACCTACTTTGTAGCTTCATTACTTTTGTTGCATACGATACTATCATACTGTTATCTTTCAATTCAGATGCTAGAGTTACCATCTGTGTATATCTCTCAATATCTTTATACTCTAGTCCGTATGCTTTTTCTATCTCTATTATTGTCTTTATCATCATATCGCTACTATCTAATCTTTGATAAGAGTCAAACAGCTCTCTTAAAACAGTTTTGTAATCACCACTATTTTCGACACTACTTAAAGACTTAATATCTTTTGCCGCTTTTATTACACTCTTATAGTTACCCAAATTAAACTCTACATGTAGATATTTTATTAGCCAACTAATTCTATTTTTAATGTTTTTGTCATTTACATGTAACTTTGCGATACTTAGTGCTAAATCAAAGTTTCCTACTTTTAATGCACAACTAAAGAACTCCTCATCAAATTCTGAAGAGAGTTTAATCTTATACTCATCTGCCAACTCTAGCGCTTGAGAACACTTTTTCTGTTTCAAAACCCTTATTGTCTCATCCACTGCACTATTAAATATTAACTTATCTCTACCTTTAAATGTCTCTTCATCTAGTTTGTTTAGAGCAAATTTCAAGTCAAGAACTTCTTGATACTTCTTCTGCTTATAGAGAAGTTCAGCCTTTTTAAAGAGGGCTATATCTGCAATACTATCTCCATTATACTCCTCCATTAACTTATCGTAATCATCTAATTTGGTACTAATATTTTCATCTTTATTATCAAAAAAGAGTCCATCTTTAGCTTTTTGTATCTCAACTCTATACATTCCGTACTTATAATTTTTCAAATAGTTATTAAGTAAATCAATGGCTTTGTCTTTATCATCACTTTTTGCCATGTTAAGTCCTGCATCTCTCAACATCTCTTGATACTCTTCTGCTTTGTCTCCCATCGCATTTAAAAGAGCCTCATATATTAAAGCAGATGTTTTATACTCTTTTTCATCACTAAATTTTTGTGCCATAGCTAATGAGTTTTTATGATTTTCATAAAAGTAATCACTTTTCGCTTTTAATATTTTATTAACAAATGGTATAGCTTTTTTCACACGTTTTTTATCTAAATAGTACTCTGCAAGTTTAAATGATGCTTTTGCGGCTAAATCTATATTATCTGTTTCATATAGTGCTTTTTTGTAATAGTGCAATGATTTTTTCATATCACCTTTTGTATAGTACTGCTCTGCTTTATAAATATATCCTAGGTGTGTGAAGTAACTATTTGGATATTCACTAAAGAGTCTATCAAAGAAATAGTCTGAATCATTGAATTGTGATAGCTTTGAATATGATGTTGCTAGATAGACTAATATTTCAGGTATGGCATCATCTGCTGAAAAGTATCTAATAAATGTTTTTGAATCACTTATTACATCCTCATACTTTCTTAATTTAAATAGAGCTCTTATTCTGTAAATAAGTAGTTCACTTTTAAATACACTTTTTGGATAATCTTTTAGTGTATCATTAACTAAATTCAGTGCTTTAACATACTCTTTGTCTTTGTAATACTCTTTAATTCTAATATAATCACTTACATCTTGAACTTTGGAAAAATGGATTGGATTACCTTTTATATCTAAACCTCCAACATAAGGAAGCATCTCTTTTGACATAATAATTGGCAAGTTAATACCTTGAGCTGGAGTTGAAGAGGTATTAATTAGAGGCATTTTATCTTTATATCCAACTATCATCCACCTCTTTGACATTACAACACTACTTTGAAAAAATTTATCCTCTTTTTGTAAGTTAAAAATCATAGGAAATAGTTTCATTTTTTCACGAGGTCTAATAATAATAAAGTAGGTTTTACCTTGAACTTTAGATGTTAGGGTAAAAAAGTCATCTTTTAGTGGTTTAACTCTTTGAGATGGTGATTGCGAAAATGCACAAATAATCTCTATTGTTTCATTAAATGTATCTTTTTGTGATTCACATAAAAAAGGTTTTTTATCAATTAAGTGTATTGCAGAAAATTTGTTATCATCAGTTTTTGCACTATTAAATGATATCTCTAGTGCAAAGACATTACATGTAAAAAAGAGCAGAAAAGTTATCCTTAATAAAAACAATAACTCTCCTTTGGTATCAATAGATAGTCTTAATATCCACTATTATATACAAAAGCTGTAAACATTGATAACAGTGGTTCTACCGCAAAAATAGAGACAATAGTAACACCAGCTGCTATACCAATAATATTTTTAAGTGTTAATGACGCATTACTCATGTATGAGCGTTTATGCGCTGCTATTGGCTCTTTCATAAACATATATACAATCAATTTTAAGTAGTAGTAACCTGCAATTGCAGAGTTTAGTGCCATAATAAGAGCTAAAATAGTATGTCCTGAAGTTGCAGCTGCACTAATCATATATAGTTTACCCCAGAAAATTCCAAATGGTGGAACACCAGCAAGACTTAACATAAATAGAGCCATTAAAACAGCAGCTACTGGCATAGTTTTAATAAGTCCTGAAAACTTCTCAAATGGATGATCCGTATTTTGTCCACTAACATGAACTTTATTACGATTAACCCATAGCATAGCAAATGCTCCTAAGTTAGTAAATACAAAAAGTGCCCAATATAAAAATAGTGCAGTATTAGCTTGTGTAGTTGCAATTAAAATAGCTGCCATTGCAAAACCAGCATGTGAAATCGAGCTATATGCAAGCATTCTTTTTACATCTGTTTGAACTAATGCCCAAAGATTAGCAATTGTCATAGTTAATACCACTACAACATAAAGAATTGTTTGAACCCAAACAACATCGCTTACAACTAAAAATTCAAACATTCTCATAGCAACTACAAATGTCGCTATTTTAGGAACAATAGATAAGTACCCAGCCATTGATGCTGAAGATCCCTCATAAACATCTGGAGCCCAAGTGTGAAATGGAACTAAAGATAGCTTAAATCCAAGTGAAGCAAGCATAAAAATGAAACCTACTAGTACATATCCAATATTAGAGAAGCCATCTGCATTTAATACAGTTGCAATTTGGTTAATTTCAACAGAACCTGTTACAGCGTAAAAAATCATAGCACCAAAACTGTAAAATCCAGCAGCTAATGCTCCCATAGTAAAGTATTTAACAGCTGCTTCAAACGATTTTTTTCTATTATGAAGCGCAATTAATGTATAAAGTGCAAGT
>JAYEGD010000124.1:0-14197 GCA_034658915.1 Campylobacterota bacterium
TGAGAGTTTATAGTGTAGTTTTTGTTTTGAATGTCAAGAGTTATGTTGCTTTTTGTTTTGTAGAGTCTATCTTGTGCATATTGTGAGATGTAGTCTGTAATTATTACTCTTTTTTGCTCTTTATGTTTTGGGTCGTTTATGTTTTGAGAAAAAGAGGCTATTGTTGGGAGCATTAATATCATTTTGTCTTCAAACATAAAGTATATTCTCTTTTTGCTTTTTTTGTTGTAGTCTAAAATTGTCTCATCTACTTTTGATGGTAGGTTTTGTTTGAATAGTTTTTTAGATAGGCTACACCCCTTACCACTACAGTGGCTCATGAAGTAGTTGCTAGCTTTGGCACTGTAACTAGGAGGGCTTAGTAGAAGTTTAGAGATTATGTAGTTGTCATAGTGATGCTTTCCATTGTCAATAAGTGTCGAGGCGTTTGTAAAGTACCAAAGTGACCAACCGTAGTCCCACCAAGTTAAGATGTAGTCGTTTTTTGTTGTTTTAGTGTTTAAGTCTTTAAGCAATTCAACGTCTGTTGTGTCAAAGTTTGCTCTTAGGTCTGAGTTGAGTCTGCTTACTTTGTACATGTAAGAGTGAAGTATGAAACCAACTAACGCTACATAAAGAGTGTTTACTAAAATTGGAACTCTTAAAATAAGCGTTAAGATGTTTTTAGCAATTACTAAAGAGTAGATAGCTCCTATGGCGATAGTTGGTGTTGCAAACTCACTAAACCTAGTTCCTAGTTTAATGGATGAGAGCGAGAGAATTACAAGTGGTAGTGTCATTAGTAGTGATGGGTGTAAAATGTACAAAATTGTTAGTGCAATGAGTGAAACAGCTAAAAATATGTTGTTAAGACTTAAAAATTTTGCGTAGAGTTCTGGCTTTAAGCCTTGAGCTTCATCTACAGTTGCAAGTGTGTTTTTAAAGTTTAGTGTAGTGTTTGTGCTTTGTAGTGTTAGTTGTGTGTTTGTGTTGAAGTAGTCTAATGCACGCTCATAGGTGTTGGTAAAGTCTATAAAGTAGATGGCTAAAGAGAGTGCTACGATTAGCGTTGCAAAAAAGAGTTTGTTCGTTTTGAAGTTATGCTTTATTGTTATGAGGTAGTAGATGGTAAAGATGGCGTAAAGTGATGTAATTATGGCTTTACTAGAGTGGTACCAGAAGTAAAAAAGTGCTGAAAAAAGTAGTGCTAAAAGAAAATAACGCAGATGGTTTTTGTGCAAAGAGATAGCCAACATTACAGCAATTGTTGTAGAGAAAAACACGTTTAAAATGTCGGTGTCGTAGTAGCCGATGTAGCTTCTTATGTAGTAAGCAAATGTGATGTTTCCAACAATTGCCATTAAAAAAGAGAGCCTTAAAAAGTTGTACATGTAACCTAAAAAAACAATAGGTAAAACTGTTAGCGATGCAAGAATTGGTGGAGAGAAGAGTATTGCATTGTCTAGCGTTACATGTAGATGTTTTACTGCAAAGTAGAGCAGATACCCCGGTATGTACTCAGAGATGTAGGGGTAGTGATGTCCTGCTAATAGCTCTTTAGCGTAGTAGCCATAAAGCCCACTGTCATAAGCCCACAGTGGAGAGATGAACACCTCATTTGCCATAAATGGTGTTTGGTAAATTTGTTGAAGCATTAGTAGTCTTATTGCTAATACTACTGCGTATGCAAAAAAAAGGTATAGTAAAAGCTCTTTTTTTGAGCTATTTTCTTGAGGTAGGTTAAATATTTGGTTTAATTTCATTGTGTTGTTACTTTTTTTAGAGTTTGGTATTATATGTTGAAATATCTTAGAAGTAGCAAAGTTAACAAGAGTTATAAGCTATTTACATCACTTGACTCAAAAATTTTAGTAATGTACAATCTTAATTGCAAAGACAAACTTATTAGTATTCTATGGAGTGGCAAAGGTTGACTAACATAGTCAAGGGATTTATTTCCCTTGTCTCCCTTAAAAACTTCTCCAGCTCATATAATATCACTCAAAATAAGTGTCACATTCAAGAACAAATAAAATAGTGTAGTAAAAAAGATTTTTTGATGGTTTCTTAAAGTTAGTGATTTTAACTCTTAAAAGCTCTTATTCTAGGGGTTTGTGGGTAATTATTTATAATAAATTTTTGGTGGAGGCGTCGGGGATTGAACCCGAGTCCTAAAACAGATTGCCAGAGACTTCTACATGCTTAGAGAAGTTGTTTATGTTTAATCTTGATTTCACACAACTTGCAAAGTTAGACAAGACGAGCCTCAGGGTTCGTTTTACGTTGAGACAGTCGTAAAATATATCCACATAAGGGTTATACTTCGAGTCCTATTTATCTGGAGTCCATAGGTGAAGCAGCCCGTCCTCTAAGAGGGGGTAAAACTTAAGCTACTGCTAAAGCTGGGCGGTAATTTGTATTGTTTGCGTTTAAGCAATTTTGAGCCTGGTAACGGAGTGCTCAGTCCGACATGCAATCAATTGCAACTTGCTCCAGTCGAAGCCATGTCGCCCCCAAATTTTGAGTCCGTAATTATAGCATAGTTTTTACTATTTTTTAATTAACCACTCTCTCTATCTCTTCAAAAGTTGTTATGCCTTGTAGAACTTTTAAGTGTACTAATATAAAAACCCAAATAACCACAGGGGTAACCTATTGTTAAACCCTATTTCAATCTCATCTGATACTACATAACTTTCTGGCATATCTTTAATCTGTTCAAAACTTTTTTTTCTGCCACCTATTTCAAATATATATCTATCATCAACTTCAAAATCACCTTTTTGTGCATATTTGACACTATGATTTATTTTGATTTGCGATATAAAAAAGCTCTCTCTTAAACTTCCTATATTTTGATTTGAGCATAATATGTTATAAAGATTTATGTTTTCAAGATATATTTTATCAGGCTTTTATTTGCAAAATTACCACCTATTATCTCAATTAAATATAGATTTGAAAACTCATAAAGTTTTTCAAGAGATATAGTTTTAGACATATTTTACCTTTTCAATTGATTGAAAAGATTATAGCACATTTTATATAATCAATTTAAAGTTTTATGGAGGTTTTGCTTCTAATCATATCTATTTCACACAAGCTCCACCATAAACACTATGCACTATTTGAGTCGAATTTAATTAACCACTCTGTCTATCTCCTCAAAAGTTGTTATGCCTTGTAGAACTTTTAAGTGTCCATCATCTCTTAAAAAGTGTAGATTACTTTTTTTGATGTATGAGTATATTTGTGTAGCACTTGATGATGACTGTATTAAAGACTGCACCTCTTCATCAATATCTAAAATTTCTATTATTACCTCTCTACCTATGTAGCCACTATCATTACATGTAGAACACCCTACAGCTTCGTAAATAGTGTCGCAACTCTCTTCATTAATAATAGACTTTGATACGCCCATACTCAATAAATACTCACTATCTACATGTAGAGGCTTTTTACAGTTAGGGCAGAGTTTTCTAACTAGTCTCTGATTTAAAATACATAGTAATCCTGAGCCAATTAAGTAGGGTTTTACACCTAAGTCTTCTAATCTTGCGATTGTGCTTATTGCATCATTTGTGTGAAGAGTTGAGAGAACTAGATGTCCTGTAATTGAAGCTCTCATGGCTAGTGTTGCAGTTTGTGAGTCTCTAATCTCTCCTACTAAAATTACATCTGGGTCTTGACGCATAAAAGATTTTATTGCGCTATCAAAGTTGTAACCGCTCTTTTCGTTGAGTTGTGTCTGTTTAATAAATGAGAATTGGTACTCAATTGGGTCTTCAATGGTTAAGACATTTTTTCGCAATGTATCTACACTTTTTAGTGCTGTGTAGAGTGTTGTTGTTTTGCCACTACCTGTGGGTCCTGTTACTAAAATTACTCCATAGGGTTTTTTGAAATATGAAAGAAGTATTGATTGGTTTTTTTGACTTAATCCTAAATGTTTAACACTCAATAGTGAGACACCCTTTTCAAGTAGGCGAATTACGATGTTTTCTCCCATATTTGTAGGCATTGTAGAGAGCCTCATATCGTAGTGTTTATCCACAAATGAGTAGCTAAATGAGCCATCTTGAGGAAGACGTTTTTTTGAGATGTCTAGTTTACACATATTTTTAATCACAACACTTATGTTTGCGTGAAGCTCTAGTGGTAGTGAGTAGTAAAACTGCAACACCCCATCAACTCTGTAAAAAACGTTTACTGCTAACTTTTCTGGAGTTACATGTACATCTGTTGCACGAACTTTAATTGCACTGTTTAATAGTAAATTCACCAATATATTTACATCAATATCATCACTACTGCTAGCTTTTTTTAAAAACTCTGAAATAGATGAAGCTATTGGGTTGTCTAACTCATGGTAGTCAAGTTGTAGATGGTGTAAAATTTGCTGTTTTTGTGCCATAACAAATTTAATATTCATTTTTGTAACGTGTTCAAGGTAGCTAATAGCTTTTAAATCTTCTAGCGTATCTACTGCAACTGTTAGGTAGTTTTTCTCTACATGTAGAGGCAAAATAGAGCGTTTAGTCGCCTCCTCTTTTTTAAGAAGTTTTAGAGCATTAGGTTGTGGTCTAGTTGTGTTCAAGTCAACTAATGGAATTCCATAAAAGAGTGCTTTAACTTCTGCAATCTCACTTGCTGTTACAAAGTCTAACTCTTGTAACACTTCATCAATTGGCTTGTTTGAGAGTTGAGCTGTTTTTTGTGCAATTTTAACCTGCTCAATGGTTAACCCAACCTCTTTTTCAAAGAGCTCTAGGATGCTTTTTTTCAATCTTGTAAAAATCCCATCTGTATATCGCTATCGAAATTACCTTTTTTCTCTTTTTTAATTTCACTTAAAAAGTCATCTACTGCAAAGATAGCAACCTCTCTAGCTGCTACTTTATATGATGTATTTTTAACTATTAAGTTAATTTGACCACCTGTTAAGTTTATTGGAACTAATGCATCAAGACTGAAACCATCTTCAAACTCTGCATCTTTTGGTAGCATTAACTCCCACAATTTTCTACGTTGATCTTCATTTGGTTTTTTAAACTCTATTTTGTAGTTAAATCTTCTTGAAAATGCAACGTCAATGTTCTCTAAAAGGTTTGTTGTAGCGATTAAAAGTCCCTCAAACTTCTCAATCTGTTCTAAAAAAATGTTTTGCATCTGATTGTGCATCTGCTCCGCACCACTTGTATTTCCACTAGAGCGTGAACTTAAAAATTGATCCGCCTCATTTAGTAGTAGAAGTGGTTCAGACTTTGTTTTAAGTGCCAAATCTTTGTATGTATCAAAAATTTTTCTTACATTTTTTTCACTCTCACCTACATACATTGACAAAATTTTAGAGCAGTCAAAACTAAGAACTTGTCGCTTAAGAGATTTTGCAAGAGAGTAAGATGTCATAGTCTTACCAGTTCCCGCAGCTCCATAAAATATTATTCTAGCATCAAGACCACTTTTTTTATCTTTAATTCCCCATTTTACTAAACGTGCGACGACCTCTTTGTCCATCTGTCTCATCAAGTCTCGCAGAGTTTTCTCTGTTTGCTCGTTTAGCACTACATCTTCTAGTGATGTTTTTGGGTCAACTAGTTCGAAAATATCTTGCTCTTTAATGAGCATATCTAATTTTACTTTTTGAACTTTCTTCTTTTTTTGAGGATGCATAATAGATTGTAGTAGCTCTTCATTAATGTAAAATGCTCTAGTAATTCCACCAAATGGGCTAAGCATCTCTTCGTAATCTATAATATCATCTGTAATTAGTCTTGCACCATCTTCTAAAATAGAGCGATTTTTAATCTTGTCATACTCATCTAAACTTATTAACTCAATTAGAGCGTTCATCTCTCTTAAGCTTCCATCTCCTGCACTATACTCCTCTTTTAGTAGAGCAATAAAAATAATCTGTTCTTGATTATCTAACTTCTTTTGTTTGAAAAATTTGTCCAAAACAATCTCTTGGTTTGTCTGTTCTACTCTCTCGTTAATTCTAGCTTCTAGTGCTTGTAGTTTGCTATGCGCTCTGTCAATTCCTAATGCATTTTCATGAACATTATTTCTAATAGAGCTAATTTTTTGGTACAACTCAATTCTAAAAAATTGGTCTTGCAAATACTCTAAATGATCTGCGTATGGCTTTATGTCTGGTAGTTCAACCTCTAGTGAGCCATCTTCTAGCAGTCTTAAAAGTGATGGTGTAGGAGAGACTGATGAGTTTAAAAGTTCTAAATGAGAGAGCTCATTAACCTTTATAGGTGTAAAGCTATTGTGTAAAATCCACCCTAACTCAAGAAGCTCTTTTACATCACCCAAATACTCTATGAATTTGTAATTTTCACTTCCAAAAAGCTCTGTTAAAATCTCACTTACTACAATCTCATCTTGCCCAGTGATATATTTAGAAGCGACATATTGTAAAATTTTTGCTTCGTTTTCGCTACATTTTAGAGTGGAAAAAATCTCTGTTTGTGCTACATCTTGTGAGTCAATAAACTCTATTAAATATTTCAATGATTACCCTGTTTATAAAGTTTTTAATTCTCGAAAAACTATGTTTTTCGTATCTTTAGTTCGCGATATCGGTAAAAAGCATAAAATAGATACCCGCACCACTATATGCAGTTACTGTTAAACCAATAAAGAGTAGTTTTGCATATTTTTTATGCGTCTTAAAAAAAGGTGAGTTGACGCCATCTTCTTTGTATGCGCTATAGCTTTTAATTAGCATGGCAACCCAACCAACAACACTAGTAAGTGCAATTAGTACATGTAGTATTAAATAGATAATAAAAAATGTGTGGTTAACAGAGCTATGTTCTAAAAATGTGTTAAAGCCACCCATAACCCTTACGCCAATTTCAAAAACAACTACCATAACCATAGTGAGTGCAAAAATTGCTAATTGACTCTTCATATGTAGTTCTAATTTTTTAGCAACTGCAAACCTAATAGATATAAAAAGTAAAATAGGTAAAACAGAAAAATAAGCTGTTACTATCTCCATGAAAAGTGGTGCGTTATTGTGCATTCATTATCCTCTTGCTAAGTTATTTAGTGTGTTAATAATATCATCCATCTGATTACTAATTTGACTTACCTCTTCAGATATTTCATTAATGTTATTTGCATTAATGTTTAGAGCTTCAGAGTTTTCAACAATTGATTGAATTAAAATATTTGTTGTACTAGAAGATTCTGAAAGAGATTTCTGTGTACGCTCAGCTAATTTTCTTACCTCATCAGCAACAACTGCAAAACCACGTCCATGCTCACCAGCACGCGCTGCTTCAATTGCAGCATTAAGTGCAAGTAAATTTGTCTGATCTGCAATATCGCCAATAGTAGCTAAAATTGTTTTTGTATCATTAGCGTGAGAGACTAGAGTTTGAAGATTATCTACCATCTCATTCTCTTTATGTGAAACATCATGAATTTTTTCAACAGTATCATTAATTCTTGATTGAAACTCAATGATTGTAGTGTTTGTTATCTCTCCAATTGTGTCATTAAGTTCATTTGATGACTCAATAATTTGGTTCTTTGTAGTCTCATTCTCCTCTTGCATATCTTTTAGAGATTGACCTAATATGTTAATATTTTCTAATAACTCTGCCATTTTAGCTTCAACTCTAATTTCATTACGTGAGTCAAAGTTTCCAGACGCAAATTTTTGTAGTGTAGATATTGCACTATCTAAGTTTTTCTCAGAAGAGTTAAGCATATTATTCATACTATTTCTTAGTACATGTACATATGGAGTTTTAGTGTCAGTTGCAACTCTGCAAGAGTAGTGACCACTAGATACTCTATCAGCTAGTAAAACCATCTCTCCTGCAACTTTTGTGTCTTCTAGCACCATTGCATCAAATTTCTTAATTAGCCCATTTATTGCTTGTTCTACTGGGTCCGTTGACTCTTCGTTTAAAATAACTTTATTTCTTTTAAACTCTAAAAGCTCATTAAACTCTGCTCTTAATTTGGCAATATCTGTTGATGAGCTAGATGCTGGCATCATCTCAATTCCTAAAATAGCACCTAAAACAACCACTGCTAATACTACATGTAAAACAGTTGATGTGCTTAAAACAAGTGATGCAATTAAAATTGCAAACAAAATAACAAAAATAGTATTTTTTTGTGCTGTATTCATAATTAGTACTCCTTAACTCATAGTCTTGTATAGTTCTTGCGCATCATTAATCTCTTTTTTAGATGGCTTTCTTCTACAAGACATATATGTTTTTGCTTTTCTATCGTTACCATACATTGGATACACCGTTGCATAAACCCAATAAAATCCACCATCTTTTGTTGCATTTTTAACGTAGCCACTCCAGATTTTTCCACTTTTTACAGTGTCCCATAAATCTTTAAAAGCAGCGCGAGGCATATCTTTATGCCTTACAATACTGTGAGGCTTTCCAACAAGCTCATCAATTTCGTAACCAGCTATTTTACAAAAATCATCATTTGCAAAAAGTATAACACCTTTCTCATCTGTTTGAGAAACCAAAAAATCATCAGTTTTTAGTACATATTCTTTCATTTTAAACTCTCTTCAATATAGTTACTACATACTTTAGCTTTAGTGTGTAGTAGCTATTAGATTTTTTAATAAGCCATCATATCTTTTAAAGACTTACATTTAACTTTTCTTAAATATGCTTAAAGCAATTTTTGTTCCACTTTACACATAAAAATATCAATTAAGCACAACTCTTATCTCAAAAAGTTTCTCATCTTTTAACATATACTCAACATTTGGCTCTTTTTCATCTATACATGTAGTAGTTTTATCACTCTTTTTACATGTAAGAGAGTCATCTTTTAACTGCTTAAGTGTTGTTTTCATCTTGTAACGTTTTTTTACATAATCTGTTCTAAATGTTATTTGCTTAATTTTTTCTTTAGAGCTATCTGGATGTATAATCATATACTCATTACCATTTAGTGTTACAAACTTTACACGCTCCATAGAGTCACCATTGAGTGCACTATAACCCTCAACATCATAGCCTATTAAAGATTGCTCTACTTGAGTGTAAGGCGTCATAGAGTTTATCATATTAACACTACTATTTTTAAGCTCTAACTTGTATGGCTCTTTTTTTTGTTGACTAGAACAGCTCGTTAAAATAAGCACTAATGCTATTAAAATCAGATTTTTCATTCATACACCCTCTCAATAATTAACTGAAGTGAAACTTTTCCATTCCACACATTTTTACCCACTCCATAGCTACAACTCATACTTTTTGTCTCCAAAGATAGTGCCTCTCTAAATAGGACTAATTGATGCTGGTAACCATCTACATGTAGATCAATTTTACTATGTTCGCTATTTCCAAAAAGTGAAATTTTTTCTACTGTTGCATCCTCTAATAGAAACTTAGGACGAGGGTTAGCTTCTCCATATGGCTCATACTTTTGCATTAAATTAATAAGGTCAAAATTGATATCGCTTCCTTTTAGCTTTGCTAAGACGCTATCTTTTGGAATAAACTTATCTTTATCTATTTTTAGAGCCTCTTTAGTAATGTTGTTGATAAACTGCTCTAAATTTTCAACTTTTAAAGAGAGTCCAGCTGCCATCTTGTGACCTCCAAACTTCTCTAAAAGATTCATTTGAGTCGATATAAGTTCATAAATATCAACATCTCCAATGCTTCTTGCACTACCTTTTGCTATACCATTTTTAACACTTAAAACAATTGCAGGAACTCCAAATGAGCCAACTAGCCTTGATGCTACAATTCCTACAACACCCTCATTCCACTCATCGCCAAATGCTACAATTACTTTTGAGCTCTTATCTACTTTTAGTGAAGCCTCTTGTGTTACGTCTGACTCTATCGCTTTTCTTTGTCTATTTAGTGAGTCCAATATTTCAAAATATTCATACGCCTCTTTTTCACTTTTTGATAGTAAAAAGTTTAACGCAATAGAGGCATCTTCTAGTCGTCCTGCTGAGTTTAATCTAGGAGCTATTTGAAAACCTATATCTTCAGAGCTGAGTACTTTTTTCTCTAAAAACTCTCTTATTATGATGAATGCTGGAGTTTTACTAGCACTTATCATCTCTAAACCTTTTTTTACCAACGCTCTGTTAATTCCAATGAGTGGCATAACATCTGCAACAATTGCAAGTGCTAACAGCTCTAAATATGCAGACATATTTACGTTAATATTCAACTCTTTTTTGAGCTGTGCCATAAGTAGCCAAGCAACTTGAGCGCCGCATATCTCTTTAAACGGATATGGACAATCGTGTAGTTTTGGATTAACAATTGCGTAAGCTTCTGGGAGTATTTCAGGCGGTGTATGATGATCGGTAATGATTAAATCAACTCCTCTATCTTTACAAATTTGAGCCGCTTCTACTGCTGTTATTCCGTTATCTACTGTTATTATTAGGTCTGCTTTAACGCGCTCTAAAATTTTTGCACTTACTCCATAACCATCACTAAATCTATTGGGAATTATAACCTCTAAAGGAGCATTAATTTCGTTAAAAAAGCTTTTTGTAATAGCACTTGAAGTAACGCCATCTACATCATAGTCGCCTATTAAAACAATTTTTTCACCACTTTTAATAGCTCTCGCAATTCTCTCTACTGCTTTTTGAGAATCTTTTAAGAGTGATGGCGATGGAATATCGCTTAACTTACGAAGCTCTTGTGAAAATCTAGCTGATAAAATCTCATCTAGTTGCTCATGAGTTACAAAATCTACTTTAGGCTTGCTTAGCATTTAGCGTAGCTTGAACAAAGGCTGAAATTACTGAGTTTGGTGTTTGAAGTCTTGATGTGAATTCTGGGTGAAATTGAACACCTAAAAACCATGGATGATCACTAATTTCAACTGCTTCAATTAAACCATTTGACTCGCCTGTTACTACCATTCCAGCATCTTCTAGCTCTTCTCTATACTCAGGGTTTGCCTCATAACGGTGACGATGTCTCTCTAAAACTCTCTCACTGCCATAAGCCTCTCTTAGGTGTGATCCCTCTTTTGTGTCACATGGGTATTCGCCTAAACGAAGTGTTCCTCCCATTGGAGACTTATGAGTTCTAAGCTCAGTCTCTCCTGCTTGGTTTAAGAAGTTATCTATCAAATATACCATAGGATGAGAAGTATCTTCATTAAACTCAATTGAGTTTGCGTCAGTGTATCCTAAAACATTTCTAGCATACTCAACAAGCGTTAATTGCATTCCTAAACAGATTCCCAAATATGGTATTTTATTTTCACGTGCATATCTAATTGCCTCAATTTTACCCTCAACACCACGACTTCCAAAACCACCAGCAACCAAAATTGAATCACACTCTGAAATATTTGCATCTATTCCATTTTTTTCAATATTTTCGCTATCTATCCAGCAAATTTCCACCCTTGTATCTAAGTGAGCACCTGAGTGAATTAGTGCTTCTGTTAATGATTTATAAGACTCTTTTAGCTCTAAATATTTACCAACAAAACCAACTACAACTCTTTTTTGAGGTGCTACAATTTTTTTAACTAATGAGTCCCATTCGTTCATATCTGGAGTTATTTCACCTAAATTTAACTCTTTTGCAATTGGTTTTAAAATATCTTGTTGCAAGAACATCATAGGCACAGAGTAGATGCTTTGAGCATCAAGTGCTTCAACTACGTTGTTGTTGTGTACATCACAATTTAGAGCTAATTTTTTCTTAAATGACTTTGGAAGTGGAGCTTCGCTTCTTGCAATAATCATCTGAGGAGTAATCCCAATACGACGCAGTTCTTGAACAGAGTGCTGAGTAGGTTTTGACTTATGCTCACCTGCTGCTTTAATGTATGGAATAAGTGTTACATGTATAAATAGCGTACCCTCCACTTCATCATCATGTTTCATCTGACGAACTGCTTCCATAAAAGGCAGACCCTCAATGTCGCCCACTGTTCCACCAAGCTCTACAACTAAAATGTCATGACCCTCGCCTGCTGCTTTTATTCTATCTACAATTTCACCTACAACGTGAGGAACTACTTGAATTGTCTGACCCAAATAGCCACCACTACGCTCACGCTCTATTACACTAGAATAGACCTGACCTGTTGTAAAGTTGGCAGTTTTTAAAAATGATGTGTCTAAAAATCTCTCATAGTTTCCAATATCTAAATCTGTCTCTGCACCATCTTTTGTTACAAAAACCTCGCCATGTTCTAAAGGACTCATAGTCCCTGGATCAACATTAATGTATGGGTCAATTTTCAACATTCCTACATCTATACCAGAGTGCTTTAACAATGAGCCAATAGAGGCCGCTGTAATTCCTTTTCCTAAAGAGCTTAAAACCCCACCAGTTACAAATATATATTTAGTCATATCGCTACCCATCATTAATTTTATTACCGCGATTGTACAAAAAAAAGACTTTGAGAGTGATTATATAGTACAATATCACAATTAAAACTTAGGATAATCTAAATGGATTCAACTTTATATTATGCGCTTAGTGCGTTAGCAATCTCTGTCGTTTTAAATCTTATTTTAAAACGTTTTGGAATATCACAAATTATAGGTTACATCTTAACTGGGACAATTATTGCTTACAGTTTTGACATATCTCACGCAGCAGATAATCACACTTTAGAGCTAATTTCAGAGTTTGGAATTGTTTTTTTAATGTTTACAATTGGTCTTGAAATGAGTGTTGGTAAAATTAAAAGTATGAAAATGGCAATTTTTGGAAATGGTTTAATGCAAGTAGGGTTTACCTCCATTATTGTCTATGCTATAAGCTTCTATCTCTTTAATCTATCCATTCAAACATCGCTTATTATTGCATTGTCCTTTTCAATGTCATCAACCGCTGTTGTCTTAACCTATCTAAAAACATCAAAAGAGATATACACCCCTTATGGTCAACGCTCAACAGGAATACTTATCTTTCAAGATATTGCAGTAATCCCTGTTTTACTACTAATTGGATTTTTGAGTTCTGATGGTGTTGAAATATCTCAAATTTTGTTAGATACTGCAATTAGTGCTATTGTAATTATTGCTCTTCTTTTTTCTGTTGGGAAGTACATTATTAACTGGCTTTTGCACTTTTCAGCAGATAGCAATATAGAAGAGTTTTTTATTGGTAGTATTTTAGTTATTGTTATGGGTGCATCACTGTTTGCGCACCACATGGGCTTTACCTACTCTTTGGGTGCTTTTTTAGCAGGTATGCTAATTTCAGAGACTAAATATATTCATAAAGTAGAATCAGATATTGCTGCATTTAAAAACTTACTGCTTGGAATCTTCTTTGTTGTAGTTGGAATGAAGATAGATTTAGCATATTTTACACAGCACTTTTTAGAAATCATTGCAATTTTAGTTGCTATTTTAATTCTTAAATCTATTGTGATTTTCAGTGTTATTAGAGTTACTTCAAATAGATTAACCTCTTTAAAAACTGCTCTTGCGCTATCGCAAGTAGGTGAGTTCTCTTTTGCTATTTTTGCACTTGCAAGCTCTAGCCATCTAATTGGTGACAACATCTCAAATATGTTAGTTTTAGTTGTTGTTATCTCTATGATTATCACTCCTTTTATTATCTCAAATATAGGAAAAATTACCTCATTTTGCTCTCTTGATGATATAGATAATGACATTTCAAGTGAAAATATAGAGCTCAAACAGAGTAAAAATCATATTATTGTGTGTGGTTATGGAGTAGTTGGTAAGTTTGTAACAAGAGATTTAAGAATGCACAACGCCAACTGCGTAGTTGTAGATAATTCACTCAAACATGTCCAACAAGGACTAGAACAAAATGAGCAGATTTTCTATGGCGATATGTCAAAAATAGAGGTATTGCACGCTCTACATGTAGAAGATGCAGCAGCTATTATTGTAACACTAGACAATATGGACAAAAAGCGACTAATTTGTGAGACTATTGTCAAGTACTCAAAACACATCAACCTCATTGTAAAAGTAGTAAGTTTAGAAGAGAAAGAGCTTCTTAGTGACCTTCCACTAAGTGTAGTAGTAGATGGAAAAGAGGAGGTTGCAAAAGTGTTAGTAGAGCACACTTTACAATGTAAATTAGAGTGTAAAATCTAAAAAAGGAGATAAAAATGTGCGTAGCAACAAAAGAGAAATATATCGATCCATTTACCGACTTTGGTTTCAAGCACCTATTTGGAAATGAGGAGCACAAAGGTATCTTGATAGGGTTTT
>JAYEGD010000125.1:0-3531 GCA_034658915.1 Campylobacterota bacterium
TGTGGCTCTAAAGAGTCTATCTCTTTACACCATCCTTTGTACAAAATATTGTCATTACTCCAAACTAAACCGTTTACAACTGCCTCTTTTAATAAAATTTGGGTAATAGGTGCGCCCTCTAAATAGACTCCACTCTCACTCTCTTGAATAGATATTTGGTGGCTTTGTCCATCAAAAACACTCTTTGGTAACTCATAGAAAAACCTACTTATTTTTGGCTCATCTAACAAGGTGTGTTGAAGTTCCAGTTCTGGTTTTAGATGTTTTACATGTAGAGCATCTACATAAATATCTATCTCAAAATCTTTTTCTAAATCTGATATATCAAAAATATGTCCAGTAATAATATTTCCACGTAGATAGACTTTTGAAATAATATTTTTAGCACTTCCTCCACGCTCTACTGCGACTATAACAGCATTTACCATCCCTGCTAAATCAAAAAGCCATTTTTGGTGAGCGTAAATCCACTCTACCATTTTTTTACGCTTGTCACTGTTTGTTTTTACAGGTCTTACTTGAATTTTTGCTAAATCTAACTCTTGGTTTACAATCATAGCTTGGGTTGCATCGATAAAAATATTTACAAACTCTTGTGAGTCAAAATTCTGTTTTATCCTATCTATCTCGTTCATTAGTGTTTCAATGTGTTCATAATCAACTTGCTCTAAATTGTCATAAACTTTTACTTTGTCAAACTCTTCACATTGTGATGCGACTTTTAAAAACAGCTCTTCTATCTCTTTGTATATCACTTTAGCGTAAGAGAGCATATGTGCTACTTTATCTTGCGCTGCTTTTTTATTGGACTCTATCTCTTCTTTTGTTGGGTACTCTAACTTTATTAGCTCTTTGTTAAAATTTACATCTACATACTTTTCAACTGCATCTTTAAAACTCATCTCAATACAGTTATCTATTCTTGCTCCACCCTCTGTCGCGTTGATTGTCGTAATACCAGCAGAAGTTGCATGATGAAAATCTGCTTCAAATGAGTTTTTAAAAAGTAGCCACAATCTATTTGTCTTAACAACACCATCTCCACCATACGCCTCTACATCATAAAGTGTCATAGAGGACTTTTTGTCATTTACACCATAGAGATGCCCATCACTATGGCTTTTTCCATCTCTTGCATAGGCTAAATCTTGACCTATAATAACTATTTTTTCAAATTTAGAGTGAAAAATCATCTCATATGCCATATTAGCTGCACTCATTCCAATACCAACATAGCCATAATCATCAAAACTGAAATATCTTGTATAACCAAAAGGTCTTTGACTAACTTGAAGGGTTCCCTCTTTTATGTTATCTAACAGTGCAGGATGAACAATTGATGTCATGGCAAACACTACATCTTTTCCAGCTTCACTAGGAATATCTCTGTAAAATTTTGCAGTGGCAACCACACGCTCCATTGAGACAACAATATCAGGCTTAATCCCCTCTTTGTATAAAATTGGAAAACTAGAATCTACGCAGAATATTGTCACGCTATTTTGAATTTTTTTAAGCAGTGGAAGTTGCTTTTTTAGTGATGGTCCTGTAGAGACTAAAATAGCGACTTCACTAGTTTTAGATCTTCTTACAAACTCTATTAAAGTTGGAGTCTCCAACATTTTTTCAATATTAGCTACTTGATGCTCTATACCTATAAGTGCGTCAATAGAGTCATTTCCAGCAGCATAAATAGCGTGTTCAAATGTTTTTACAAATATCTTATTTGTGTTTAATATGTTCTGTCTATAGTGCTTTTCATAATAACTATTAAATATCTCCAAATGATACGTTTTAGTAAAAATTCTTACACTTTGATCAAAAAATATTGCATTACATGTAGAGAAGTTAAAATCCTCTTCTAAAAAAATTACTAATCTTCCACTTTTAATATCATCCACAAAATCATTTAAGTTCAATGCTATGTAAATTAACTCTAACTCATTTTCTATAATAAACACTTTTTTATGCTCACTGTTTTGTAAAAGAAGTCTATAAAACAGCCCATTACCAATTCCATAAAAGAAGACATAAGGGTAGCGTAAATACTCATCTTCATAAGCATCACACATATGCAGCGATTGTTGCAAAGGAACACCCTCGTACATAGGCTCCCCATTACATGTAATATTCACATTTAAAGAGTCTTTTTCATCAACAAACACTTCAAACTTCTCATTACCATTAACACCATGAAGCTTACTTGCTAAAAGTGGATTAACACTAAAAAGTGCTTGAAGGTTTTGTTCATAAAACTGCATTTTAATCCTTTGGTTTTTAAATCGACTAAACAGTTCAATTATTTAAATAATTCCCACTCAAACAAAGCAATATTTCTCTCTTTAGCATCAAATTCAACTCCTACCAAATAAATAGGTAAATTTTCACTCAAATACTTCTCATAATATTTTCTATCTTTTACTTGTTGCAAAGCGCTAGCCCCATCTGTCTTAAACTCAATTATGTATGTGCTGTTTGGCATCTTTATTGTTAAATCTATTCGCCCTTTGTTTGTAGCATCTTCGCCAATAACATCAAAGCCTAAGCCTTTCATATATGCGTAAAAAAGGCTTACATAGTAACCCTCGTACTCATACATTTTGTTGTTTGTAAAGAGGTTGTATGGAATGCTTGCAAAGAGTGATTTTATGTTTTGTTCTAGCTTAGTGAGATCATCATCCATGAGTGCATACATAATGTTATCACTTACAGTTACAGAGTTGCGAATTTTACTCATAAAATCAGCTATGCTTCCCATAAGAGATAACTGTACCTCTTTATTTGGAATACCTAAAAAATATCTTATTCCACTTGGAGTATCAATAGACTTCTCAATAGTCAAATACCCAGTCTGCCACATCAAAGTCTCTAACTCAATGTAATCTACATCGAAGCTATTTAGCATCATCTCATCTTTTATAACGTTTTCTAAGTCTGGCAAGAAGTAGTTGTTTTTTTCCATTATTTTTAGTAAAAATGTAGGTGTTGCAGTTGAGAACCAGTAGTTTCTAAATTCAAAGCCTTTAGATATAAAAAGTAGTATGTCAAAAGGGTTATAGACACCCTCTCCTAAGAACTTATATCCGTTATACCACTTTTTAATCTTTTCAAAGTCTTGACCTTTTAAATGCTCTTTAAAAGTTGTTTCAACATCGTTTTGAGTGTAGCCGCATATTGTTGAGTAGTTTTTATCTAATGTTATATCATCAAGGTTATTTAGTCCTGAAAATAGGCTCACTTTAGAGAATTTAGAGACACCTGTAATAAAAACAAATTTCAAGTACTCATCTGCACCTTTTATTACACTGTAGAAGTTTTTTAGCTCTTCTCTCATAACTGTTGCTACTTCTGTGTTTTCAATATTATCTAAAATTGGTTTATCATACTCATCTATTAGGATTACTGCTTTTTTGTTGTACTTTTCATAAGCTTTAATAATTAGCTCTTCAAAGCATCCAGAACTAGATAGTTTTTCATTACATGTAATCTTTAAATCTCTTTGATTTAAGTTTATTATTTCAAAAACTCTTT
>JAYEGD010000126.1:0-3479 GCA_034658915.1 Campylobacterota bacterium
ATTAAAACACAAACTACTCTTAGACTTTACAAAATAAAGTGGTTCAACAATTTTTGAACCTACCCCTTTATAATTAAACGCCATACAATGAATATTTTCTGGATTTATCATGCCAATACCTTCCTCTTTTTTGTAAAAAAACTTATTAATAATCTTTAATCAATCTTCTTATCTTACCTCTAGCAGTACGAAATGGTTGATCAATCAACTTCAAGTCACAATGTAAAAAATTTCCAAAATCTTTTTTCAATGGCAATAATATTTTATCTTTATCAAAATCTGTAAAATTCTTTTTTGCCACAACTAGCACCGTAAGTTGTCCAGCTTGTTTTTGATACAGTTGCCAAATGCTTATCTTATCTGATGACTTAGAGATGGAGAATGCTGTAATACTTATTGTTACACCGTTTATACCATCTATATATACATGATTACGTAAGCTATCTATCATATTAATTTTATCACTTTTATAATCAATGTATTCAGTCAAGTCATCAGTTTCACATCTAATCAAAGGCATAGCATAATTATCAAATGTTGTACCAATAATTGAACCACTAATACCCTCTTGGGTAACTTGGAATCCATTTTCATCCATTAGTTCAAAGCAGCCATATCGTTTATCTACTTGATAAACATCTAACTCAGAAGATACTGCCCTTGCAAATAGTGCTCGTTCAGAGTGTCCATAAAAACTACTGACATTACAATTAAAAAATCTTTTAATCTTATTTACATCGTCAGTTGAGTATCCCTCTGATACTAAAAAAATTCCATGAAGTTGATAATTAAGAGTAAGGTTTTCATCTATCATGCTATTTATTAGTAAAAGCAAATTTGATGGATACATATGAAAAAAAAGAGGCTTAAGCTCATTGAGTTTTTGAACATAGTTTGATACAGTATATCTATTTAGATGGATAGGAGAAAAATGGATACTATTATTTACATAATCTTTTTCCCAAAAGACTCTCTTATCGATATGCTTGAATTCTCTTATCTTAAAAGAGGCTTTTAACATTGAGGGCTTGTATCCATGTTGAGAAAAATAGTCATAAACAAAGGCGAGCTCTTTCTTCCAAATATTTTCTGACTGATAGAATGCAACAGGATATCCTGTGGTTCCCCCTGTTGTTATAGAAAACTTTTTACTATTAGGATAATTTGTCACTTGAAGACTATCTAAGTTTTCTCTTATCAATTTCTTTGTTAAAAGAGGAATACCTTGTAAATCTCTTTTTGTATGAATTGCATATGGATTAATTTGATTATCATCAAAAAGATCTTTATAATATTTTGTATTCTCATACGCATATAAGATAGTCTCTTTTAATTTTAATATTTCATACTCATCCACATTAAGGTTAGTATTTAGAAAACTGCTCCATTCTCGATACTCTGAGCCATTTCTTATCCAAAAGGGTACTGAAGAGTAAATGCTTCTTACCCAAGTAGGTGAATTTGTATACAATTTTTTAAGTTGATTTAAATTTAACACTTTGTAGATTTTCTCTTTTTAATTATGCATAAAAACTTCATTTTTAAATGCTGTTCCATTAAAATATCTTATTGCTTCATTTACAGCCTGTAGCTCCATATCAGTTCTACTATCTACAGTTGCTGAACCCATATGACTAGTCAAAAGACAATTATTTAACCTCACTAAATCTCCAGAATAAGGTTCCTCTTCATAAACATCTACTGCAGCCCCTGCAATTATACCTTGCGATAAAGCAGTATAAAGATCTTTCTCATTTACAATACCTCCACGTGCAGTATTTACAAGAAAGGCACTTTTTTTCATGCTTTTAATATCCCCTAGTTGTATAAAATCTTGTGTATTCTCATTGAGTGGAATATGAATTGAAACTACATCACTATTTTCTAAAACTTCTTCTTTAGAAACAAAAGCTACGCCTTTTAATCGTCCAAATGCCAAGTCTGGTACAATATCATGCACTAAAAAGTTAACATTAAATGTACTTAAAAGATGCACAAGGCTTTTACCTATTCGTCCCATACCTATAATACCTACTGTTTTACCATAAAGTAACATACCCATATGTCTATGCCATATCCTAGATTTGATATTATTGTTAGCGATGGTCATCTCACGGGCTAAATCAAGTATCATTCCAACACACAGTTCAGCAACAGCTATCGAAGGAGCATCTGGTGTATAAGTAACACTAACACCGTATTTTTTACATAAATCAAAATCAATCCCATCTAAACCAATCCCTACGCGTGCAATCAACTTTAAATTAGGTGCATTTTGAAATACATCTTCAGTTATCTTTTCTGTTCCTGCAATTAATACACTAGCATCTTGTATCTCTTGAGCTAACTCTGAGCTTTGAATAGATCTGCCATGTAGATTTTTTCTTATCCTAATGTTGGCATCATCAAGTAGTTTTTTAGGTAGGTCTGATGTATCAGAAAAAGTATCAACCGAGATAAAAACGTTCATATCTAACCTTAATTATAATTTTTTATGCTCAATAAAATTACTCTCTCTGTAATACAAAGAGATATGATAACAAAACCAACTGATAATTCCTAAAAACTTTGTGCCATCTTCAAGTAAATCATGCCACATACCGGGAGCGAGTCTTAACATATCTTCTAATACGGAAAGTATAAAGAAAAAGATAGCCATCAGCAATAAAGAGTAATCTCTCTGTAAAATAATTTGTCTAAACTTTACTAAATAGACTATAGTAAAGAGTACATAAGACAGAATAACTATCTTTTCATTTATGCCTAGACCTGGAAGAAGCCACTCATGAAACATAAAAAAATCATCTAAAAGTAACAAAAGGGTTAGTGAGCCTCCCATTAAAACAAATTTTGGGAATTCACTTTTATCACCACTTTTTTTCAATAAAGCATAATAAAAAAGTGCACTAGCTGCAGTCCAACTCCAAAATAAGACTCCTACACTTGAGAGAAATCCGTGAAATGGCTTACCATCTAAAACAACTGACTGATCACGTGTAAATGATGATAATGGTATTTCAAACATATCACTAACTATTACCATTATTATTAAACCTAATATAGCTAAAAAATATAGCCAAAACCAAGATCTTAATAAACTTAAATTTTTCAATTCATTACCTTTAATAAACTCAACATATTATTGCGCTGTAAACCCACCATCAACTGGAAGAAGTGAGCCAGTGGTAAACGATGATGCATCTGAGGCTAAAAAGAAAACAGCTTTCGCAACCTCTTTACTATTTCCTATACGCCCTAGTGGAAACTCTTCGGCTTCTAGCTCCATTACTTTTTCAATATTTCCACTATGATGAGTATCAGCATAGCTTTGCAATACTTTCCGTGATAGAGGAGTATCAATTGTTGCAGGGCAAACGCAGTTAACTCTAACATTATTCTCAGCATAATCTAGCGCGAGACTCTTTGTTATCTGTCCAATAGCCCCTTTAGTTGCGCCATATATAAAGCTGCTCTTTTTT
>JAYEGD010000127.1:0-3476 GCA_034658915.1 Campylobacterota bacterium
TGAGAAGCTACAATCTGCTTCGTTAAAACCTCTTGTGGCACAATAAGTGCAACTGCGAGATTTTGCCTCACAGCTTATAGCTTCTCTTTTCATTGAATATGTCATCTATTATGGTCAGGCACTTAACAACAATTAGTAAAAAGGAAAATCTCAAATGATGGACTTAAACAAAGAGATACCATATGAAAACTTAACTCAAAAAGATATTATGCAATTTTTGTTGCACTCAACACAACATGTAGCAACAAGAGAAGAGTTAGAAAGCACAAGAGTAGAGTTGAAACATGAGATTTCAAAAGTAGAAACCAACCTAAAAGAAGAGATTTCAAAAGTTGATAATAGAATATCACAAGTAGAAACCAACCTAAAAGAAGAGATTTCAAAAGTTGATGATAAAATTTCAAATGTAGAAACCAACCTAAGAAAAGAAATCACAAAAGTTGGCTCAAAGTTTGATAAAATACAGTGGCTTATAGTAGCAACGTTATTGACAGTTGTTTTTAAAGATTACCTACTATCATTTTTTAGTAATATACATTAGAAAATATCTCTTGTCTCTCTCTTTACACCTCTTCTGAGGCGTAACACATACATAAGCCAAAACTCAAAAAGTGTTAATCATCCACAATATGGGGATACACGTTTAACTTTTTTTACTTAATAAAGTTTTACATCCCATTGCTTTTACTGTATAATAGCTACATAAAAAACACTCAATTATAAAGAGATTAAAACAGCTGTTTATTGAAAATTTCATACGAGGAAAACAAAATGGAAGAAGAGAAAACATTAAAGATAAACCAAGAGAGCATGGATGTTCTAATAGCTAATGTAATACCAACAACAAAGTACTTTGAATCAAGATTTGATCACTTGCAATACCAAGTAAATGAGTTCAAAACTACACAAAAAGAGATGGACAGACGTTTTGACTCAATGCAACAAGACATGGACAAACGTTTTGATTCAATGCAACAAGATATGGACAGACGTTTTGATTCAATGCAACAAGATATGGATAAACGTTTTGATTCAATGCAAGAAGATATTGACAAACGTTTTGAACAAGTTGACAGACGTTTTGAGCAGGTTGACAGACGTTTTGAACAAGTTGATGTTAGATTAAATGAGATTACAAACTCTGTAAATAATCTTACTCTTAAAATAGAGGAGCTAGCTAAGCAACAAGAGACTACAATTAGAGACTACATAATAGAGAGAGATAGGCATTATGACTCTAAATTCAACAGCTTAAGAATGTTCAATTTAGCTACCATCACGCTAGTAGCAGGGGTTATTTTAAAAATGAGTGGAATTATTCAGTTTTAGTTTGTGAACTCATAAGAAGCTACTGCAACTTCTTATTTTTAATTAACAATCTACTAAAAACAACCCAACAAACAGCTGCAACAATAGACATAAGCAAGCTTAGTGCTTGTCCCATACTGAGCCATCCACAACAAATATAGCCTATTTGGATGTCTGGTTCTCTCCAAAACTCTGCAATAAATCTCATAATTCCATACAAAAATGGAAATACTATGATGAGTTCACCATTAAATCTTTTGTACTTTCTGTAGATGAAGATTATAATAAATATAACAACACCCTCCAAAAATGCTTCATATAGTTGAGATGGATGGCGAAGTGTCTCGTGGACGTAAATTCCCCATGGTAAATCTGTCGCTTTTCCAATTAATTCTTGATTTAAAAAGTTTCCAATACGCCCAAAGATGTACCCAAAAGGTATAGATATTGCAGCAATATCTAAAATAGTTCCAAAGTTCACATTTTTATTTCTATACAAAAATCCTAATGATGCTATGATGAAACCAATTACTGCTCCATGAAAACTCATTCCACGAATTCCTACAAACTCTCCATTCATAAATGGATTAAAAATTTGCCATGGATGAGTTAAGTAGTAGGAGGTATGCGTATCATAAAAGAGTACATAACCAAATCTTGCACCTAAAATAACCCCTATCTCTACCCAAATAAAGTAGTTGTCTAGCTCTTCATCACTAATTGGCATTTTGTCATGCTTGGCAATCCACTTTGCAAAAAGGAGTGTGCTTAGTAGTGCTAAGACATACATAATTCCATACCAATGCACCGAAAATGAGCCTAGATGAAAAGCTACTGGGTCAAATTGTGAATATATTGTGTTCCAAAAATGAGTTAGATTATTTTCCATTTAGAGCCTCTGCAATCAACTCAATAGGGTTTTTAAAGAGAGTCTGCACATCTTCACTAGCCATTGAGTTGTTTATTTGCATCCTACAAGCACTACACTCTGCGCTTACAACATCTGCATTGGTATCTTTAATCATTTTAGCTTTTGGCTCTCCTGCTGCTTTTGCATAGTGATACTTTTCGCTCTGCATTGTAACTCCACCAAACCCACAACATACACTGCTATCTTCCATCTCTACTATATTGTAATTTTTATTTATTAGTTCACGAGGCTCTTTGTAGATACCTTGCATCTTTTTAGCGTGGCATGGGTCGTGGTATGTCACACTAAGTTCACTTCTATTTTTTGAAGCTAAAAGAGTAGGCAGATGAGTATTATTATTTAACCACTCAGTAGCCATAAAAATTTTACTCTTAATTGCTCTTGCACGCTCTCTCCACTCTAGCTGGTCATGAAAAAAGTGTTCATAATCCTCTTTAATCATAGCACTACATGTAGCCTCTGGAATGATGATGGCTTCAACATCATCTGCAAAGCTCTCAAAGTACTCTATATTCTTTTTTGCATTACTATCAACTGTGTCAAAATCACCTGTAAAGTACGCTGGTGCGCCACAACATTTTTGAGCTTTTGGAATGAAAACATCAATCTCTAAATGTTTTAAAATTTCTACTAAACTTTTTCCAATTCCTGTGTAGTTGTAGTTTGCTAAACAACCAATAAACAGTGCCACTTTTCTTTTTGAGTTGTTGGAGATATGTTCAGGGTAGCTATTGAGAAATGATTTTTTACTAAGTGATGGCAAGAGTCTATCTGCTTTTATCATAGGAAGTGAAAACCTCAAACTCATCGACTCTATATCTTTACGAATTTTAAAGCCACATGTTTGAAAAACCCAACCAAATTTAAACAATAGATCCATAACAGCTCTATGACGAAGCAAGTAGAAGAAAAATCTTTTATACCAAGCGATACCAAACTTTTGCGCAATGTCTGCTCTTACTTGCTCTATGACCATATCTGTTGGTAAATCTTTAGGGCAGACCTCTGTACAAGCAGTACATAAAAAACAGCTCTCAAAGATATCTTTTGCATTTTTGTCTAACTCTAAATGACCTCTCTCATAAGCACCTAGTAGGTCAATAAAACCACGAGGAGATGTCACTTCGTCTGCATTTACATTATGAATAGTACAAACAGGAATACACTTACCACACTTAACACAAGCATCGCTTGTAGCACTAAAATTGAATATTTTTTTTTCACTCATCTACAACGT
>JAYEGD010000128.1:0-3438 GCA_034658915.1 Campylobacterota bacterium
AAACAATGTAATTCATCAAAGTTATCTTAGTGGTGTTGAATTTGAGTATTTTCATAGATGAAGTCAGCTCTGTAAGTATTGTTTGCAACTATTCCACCAACCTTTGCAGCAGCTAAAATAACATATTGCGGTTTCTCTGCTTTAAAAAACTCTTCAACGGCACTTTGATTAAGCAAGTCTAATTCACTGTGAGTTTTAAGAACTAAATTTGTGTAACCTTTTGCTTGTAAGTTTTTAACTATTGCACTACCAACCAAGCCACGATGCCCAGCAATATATATCTTTGAGTTTCTATTCATGTAAATTCTTATTCTTGAAATGTTGTGATGCATCATAAATTATGTATATGAATGAACCAATAACTACTAAGCTTGATATAATAAATAAATTTTCCATTATAAATCCTCCAACTCATCTATCTTTTTAAAAGCAATTTTATTAACTACTATGATTATTACAGAAGATGTAAAAATGCCAATTAGGGTTAAATATTTTTTAATATCTGCAATATTTGCATTATCATAATAAGTTACATACCAACCTACCAATGATATTAGTATAGCTGTAAAAATCGCAAATGCTACTTTTAGCCACCCTATCTGCTCTTTAATTTTCTCTAATTTACTCATTACTCAAAATAACTCAAAGTCTCATACCCACCATCTTTAAGGTAAACATCTTTAGTCATTAGTTTCAGGTCTGATTTCATCATGTCATCTACTAACTCTTGAAGTTTGTACTCTCTGCTCCAACCTAGTTTTGTCTCTGCTTTTGTTGGGTCTCCTAGAAGTAAATCGACCTCTGTTGGTCTGAAATATTTAGAATCTACACTTACAACTTCTCTTCCAATTTCAAGCTGGTACTCAGGGTTTGAGCAAGATTTAACATACCCTTTCTCATCTACTCCCTCGCCTTTAAACTCTAAAGTAATTCCAGCATACTCAAATGACATCTTCACAAAATCTCTTACTGTTGTTGTCTGTCCTGTTGCTATTACCCAGTCTTCAGGCTCATCTGCTTGTAAAATCATCCACATCATACGCACATAATCTTTAGCATGACCCCAGTCTCTTTTTGCATCTAAATTACCTAAGTATAATTTATCTTGCAGTCCCAATGCTATTTTAGAAGCTGCTCTTGTAATTTTTCTAGTAACAAATGTTTCGCCTCTAACTGGTGATTCATGGTTAAATAAAATTCCATTACAAGCAAACATTCCATAAGCTTCTCTGTAGTTTACAGTTATCCAGTAGGCGTACATTTTAGCAACAGCGTAAGGAGAACGAGGATAAAAAGGTGTAGTTTCACTCTGTGGTGTCTCTTGCACTTTTCCATAAAGCTCGCTTGTAGATGCTTGATAAATCCTAGTTTTTTCTGTTAGTCCTAGAAGTTTAACAGCTTCAAGAATCCTTAGTGTTCCTGTCCCATCTGCATTTGCAACATACTCTGGTGTCTCAAAGCTTACATGTACATGACTCATAGCAGCTAAATTGTATATCTCATCTGGTTGTGTCTCTTGAATAATACGTGTTAAGTTCATAGAGTCAGTCATATCGCCATAGTGCAAAATTAAGTTTCTGTTCTCTACATGAGGGTCTTGGTACAGATGATCAATTCTATCTGTATTAAAGAGAGAACTTCTTCTTTTCACACCATGAACAATGTACCCCTTTTTTAGTAAAAACTCTGCTAAATAGCTACCATCTTGTCCTGTAATTCCTGTTATCAGTGCAACTTTACTCATCTATTTTCCCTCGCGTTTAAAATCATCTTCAATTCTTACAATATCATCTTCGCCTGTGTATTCACCAACTTGTGCTTCTATTATCACAAGTGGTATTTTGCCACCATTCTCTAGCCTATGAATTTCACCCATTTTAATGTAAGTACTCTCATTTGGTCGTACAAGTGTTGTCTCTTTTCCAACTGTAACTGTTGCAGTTCCACTCACAACTATCCAGTGTTCATTTCTGTGGTAGTGTTTTTGTAGGCTCAATCTTTTACCAGGTTTAACTACAATTTTTTTAATTTTATAGCCATCACTATCTTCTAAAATTTTGTATGTTCCCCATGGTCTATGAGCTTCAATATGAATATTTGGTAGATGAGAACTCTCTTTTTTGAGTTTTGCAACAACATCTTTTACTTTTTGAGTAGAGCCTTTTTTAGAAATTAGCAGTGCATCATCAGTATCTACAACAATTAAATCCTCTACATCAATAAGCTCAGTACGTTTTGAACTGATAATAAAATTATTATTCTCATCATTTGGCAGCTCTTGGGAGAGTGCATCAAAACTTCCCACATCACTCCAGTTAATGTCTGATGGAACTACTTTAACTCTCTCGCTTTTTTCCATAACAGCATAATCTATACTATCTTCAGCAATAGCGTTCATAAATTCAGAGGTAATTCTTGTTTGTGCTTCACCCATTGCCACTCTATTTTCATAAGCCTCTTTACATGTAGAGTAAATTTCAGGAGAGTATTTTTGCAACTCTTCTAAAAAAACACTCGCTTTAAAACAGAACATTCCACTGTTCCAGTAGTAATTTCCAGCTTCAAGGTACTTTTCAGCTCTCTCAATATCTGGTTTTTCATGAAATGCTTTTACATCATTGTTGGTAGCTTCAATGTAACCATAACCTGTCTCCGCATAACTAGGCTTAATCCCAAAAGTTACCAAAAAATCATTTTTAGCAAACTCAATAGCCTCTAAAACTCTCTTCTCATAAGCATCTTCATCTTTAATTAAGTGATCTGATGGACATATCAAGAGTATCTCATCTGCATCTAAACTCATACAAGCCAGCCCAATGGCAGGAGCAGTGTTTCTAGCGGCTCCCTCTAATAAAAAAGAGACGCTATTAGAGTCTGCATGTAACTCTTCTAATTGATCTGATGCTAAGAAAAACTGTGTCTCATTTGAGACAATTAACTGTTTGTCAAATAGCTTTTTGTTTCTCTCATATGTGAGTTGAAAAAGCGACTTTTTAGAGAATAGTTTAGCAAACTGCTTTGGCATAAGAGAGCGACTAATAGGCCATAACCTAGTCCCGTTCCCTCCACATAAAATTATATTAGTCAACAATCTCTCCTTTTTCTATTTTATAAATTTTTTCACAACTTCCCAAAGTGCTTAATCTATGTGCAATAATAATTAGCGTTTTATCTTCACTTATTGAATAAATTTCACTCATAATCTCTTTTTCAGTATCATCATCAAGTGCGGATGTTGCTTCATCTAAAACAAGAATTTCTGGGTTACCATAGAGCGCTCTTGCGATTGCAATTCTTTGCTTTTGTCCACCGCTAAGCATTATTCCACCCTCACCAACAAAAGTGTCAGCACCATCTTTTGTTTTTAAGAACTCATAAATTTTAGCTTTTTTTAGCGCGTCATCAACTCTTGCTAAATCTAATGTTGAACCAAATGCA
>JAYEGD010000129.1:0-13796 GCA_034658915.1 Campylobacterota bacterium
AACTCCATCTAACTGCTTTGTAAAACTAGAGATAAACTCATAACCCATATGTTGAGCTATTACAATAGTTGCATCAAACTCATGTAATAGCTCAACATATGGGTTATGAGTTTATCTCTAGTTTTACAAAGCAGTTAGATGGAGTTTGTAATATTGATGTCGAAGAGGCTAGTTGCGGAACTCTTTTGTGTAACTCTAAAATATATGTTTGCTCACAAACTACTAAAATTATTTTGAAAAATTCTCAATATCTATTTGAAAAAGAGTGTAGCAGTAAAGCTCAATATAATCCCGATATAAACAGACTATTTTCATCTGTAGCACAGTTAAACTCTAATTTAAAAATTTTAGGAGTTATATTAACAGGTATTGGTGATGATGGCGTGTTGGGTTGTGAGGAGCTATCTGGTGAGGCTACATGTATTACATCTGATGAAAAGAGTTCTGTTGTTTATGGAATGCCAGCTCAAGCAGCTAAAAGAGTTAAAAATATTAAAATTGAGTCTTTAGATGAGATTGTTAGTACAATTAATAAATTTGGAGAAAATAGTGTTTGATTTCTTTAAAAAAAAGAGCAAAGATGTGCCAGTTGAAGTTTTTATTGATGTAAAAAAAGAGGTTGATTATAACGATATAGAACCAATAGCTAAATATTTTCACAATGAGACAGGTATAACTTTTGAAAAAAACAAAAATATTTTAAAGAGTAAAGTAAAAAGTTTTTGCATATTAAGAGATATATATAGTTTTGATGAGTGCTTAATTTTAGTTAAAAATAGTCCTCAAATTAGACAAGAGTTAATTAATCAACTAACAACAAATGAGACATATTTTTTTAGGGAGTATGCTCAAATAGAAGATTTAGTTAAAAGTGTAAAAAGCTCAAAGCAATATGTAGAAATTCTTTGTGCACCTTGTGCAACAGGAGAAGAGCCTTACTCTATTGCCATATCTCTTCTTGAAGCTGGAGTAAGTGAGTTTGGTATCACAGGAATAGATATATCTCAAGAGGCACTAGAACGGGCTTATGAGGGAGTTTATAGTAGTAGAAATGTTAAAAAACTATCACAAGATATTATTTCAAAATATTTTACATGTAGAGATGATAAATACTATATAAATAGCAATATTAAAAATATGGTCATATTAAAACATGCTAATATTTTTGATGATGATTTTTTAAATATTGGTAAGTTTGATTATGTTTTTTCAAGAAATATGCTCATATATTTTGATAAGGAGACAAAAATTAAAGCAAAAGATATTTTACAAAAAGCTTTGAAAAATAGCTCCAACAAAGTATATTTTGGACACGCGGATCTATTTTAATAGTTATGGTATTAGTATTTAATTTTAGCTAAATATAGTCCACTGGCTGGGGCTAAGTGTCTATTGTGAACTCTCTTTAGCTCTAACTGCTCTTGTAGCTCTTTTTTTGTCAATTTTCCATCACTAACTTTTAGTAAAAACCCTACAATTAATCTTACTTGTGCTCTTAAAAAACTGTTTGCTTCTAGGTTTATGATGTAGTAATCTTTGTGTTTGTACATGTAGGCTTTTGTGATTGTTCTTATGTCTGTAGCAGTTGATGAGCCATTTTTTTTAAAAAACTTAAAGTTATGAGTTCCTATAAAGAGTCTGATTGCATCGTTAATTCGCTCTACATGTAGTGCATCTACAAACGTTACAAAGTCATCTTCAAATGGGTTAGACTCACCTACTTTGATGAAGTAACGATAGACTCTGCTCTTTGCACTAAAACGTGAGTGAAATTCACTGCTTACTCTCTCAACTCTTTTTACTTTTATTGTATTTGGTAGCATTTTATTGAGAAGAGTTTTAAATTTTGTTGTGTCGCTAAAGTGTGGAGGAACATCTACATGTATAACCTGCGCGCTTGCGTGAACACCACTGTCTGTTCTGCCACTTGCATCTACTTTTGCATCTATATTGATTAATTTCAGGCACTTTTGAACTGTTCCATTTACGGTATCTACATTTTGAGAACTCTGTATTTGAGAGCCTTTAAAAGCTCTACCGTTGTATGAAATTGTAATTTTTAGACGCACTAAAATCTTTTCAATACATTTTTCTTGTAAAAGATGTAACTAATTAAGAGTGAGCTAAAAAGAACAGCTGGTATAGTGTAAAATGATAGCACTCCTTGAAGTCCTAATGTTGCACCATAATAAAAAAGTATGGTTAAAAACAAGTAGCCATAAATGTAGTTCTTTTTATGTCTTACATGTAAAACACCTAGTGCCATTATCATAAAAATTGAGATTACTGGAAATAGCGATAGAAGAGTATCTGTTATGAACATTTTAATCTTATTATCTCTTCTCTCTTTTGAGAGCCAAAAATCTAATGTATCACGGTATTGTCTTAAATTACTTCTCATCATATCGTTAATTTGCATCTGTTCAAAGTTGATTTTTGTTAGCTCTTCATCTGCGTAACTGTAGCCATTTCCATCATATAATCTAAATTTTAGCTCACCATTATCATTGAAAACTTTTCCTTTTTTTGAAGCAATTATCATCTCTTTTGTTGCATCTTTGTTAAATAGTAAAATATCTTCAAAGCTTTTTTTGTTGTCATCCTTTCCAATAAAAAGTAGCCAATTACCAAACTTATGACCATACTCTGATGCACCAATGTTAAACTTTGCTTCACTCTTTTTGTGAATTAAAAAGTTAGTAGAAAGCACTGTTGCATGAGGAAACATTACAAAAAAATTAAAACTAAGAAGAGTAGTTAAAATTAGCGCTGGAGTTAAAAAAGTTCTGTAAATAAATGCTGGCTTAATTCCAAGTGCAAAAATAACTACCATCTCATCATCATTTGATAGCTTATACAAAGAGAGTGTAGCAGAGATGAAAAAGCTAACAGGCAGAGTGTAAAAAAGTATCTCAGGAAGTACAAACAAGTAGAGCTTTGACATATCCATAATGGTTAGTTGCACTACTGCTGTATAAGTTGCTAGTTTAATTAAAAAAATCACTGATGCAATGGCAAATAGTGGTAGAAATATTGAGAAGAAACTAATAGTAAAGTTTCTTAAAATATATGAGCGAAGTTTACCCATATAGAGACTCTAAATAGTTGTAAATTTGAGCATCAAAAATTAGTGTCAAAAGTGTTGCAAGTGCTAAAAATGGAATAAATGGGACTTCATGTGACTCCTCATCATCTTCACGTCTAACATATAGCATTACAGGGAGCGCTAAGACTGCTGACAAAAAGATTGCAAAAAGCCCTAGCTTAATACCCAAAATTGCACCCATTGTAGCAGCTATCATAATGTCTGCTTCACCTAGAGCTTCACGCTTTATAATGTATGATACATAAAAGCGTAAAAGTGAAAAGCCACCCGCAAACAGAAGTGCATTTTTTAGGTTCTCTATGCCCATAACAAGAGAGTATGCACTCGCAATTGCAAGTGTTAAAGCTAACAAGTTTAGTGAGTCTGGAACCATTTTGTACTTAAAGTCAATTGCACTTAGAGCCAGTAGTGTTAAAAATGAGCCAGCAAGAAGCACACTTACTGTGCTGAGTCCAAATTTGTACAAAATAGTTGCACTAATAACACCTGCTAGTATCTCAATTAGTGGGTATTGAAAAGATATTTTTGCACCACAAAAAGCACATTTACCTCTTAAAAATAGCCAAGAGAAAATTGGTACATTATGGTAAAACTTCAGTTTATGATTACATGTAGTGCAGTGAGAAGATGGGTATGCGATGTTCTCATCTCGTGGTAGGCGGTAAATTACCACATTTAAAAATGAGCCAACTACTGCTCCAAAAATAAAATAGATTACTAAAAGTGTCATTTTAATCCTCCAAATCGTCTCTCTACATGTAAAAATTTATCTATAATAGTTGCTAACTCCCTAGAGTTAAAATCAGGCCAAAGAGTGTCGCTAAAAAATAGCTCTGCATAAGAGGCTTGCCAAAGCATAAAGTTTGATAGTCGTCTATCTCCACCTGTGCGAATTAACAAGTCAATATCTTGTGGACAATCTAACGCATTTGTAATGTTTGACTCACTCACTTCTATGTTTTGTTTTTGAATTTTTTGCAACGCTCTTGTTATCTCATCTCTTGCGCCATAATTTAGGGCAAGTGATTGAATTAGTCCTGTGCAGTGAGCTGTCTTTTCCTCTACATCTCTAATTGTTTTTTGCAAAGAGTTACTAAAGCGTGATATGTCTCCAATAGACTCTAGTTTAACACCATTTTTAATGTAAATTGGAAGCTCTTTTTTTAGCCAACTATCAAGAAGTTTCATTAAAAACTCTACTTCTAATCGTGGACGTTTCCAGTTTTCTGTACTAAAAGCGTAGAGGCTCAAACGAGAAACTATCTCACTGTTAGAGCAAAATGTCGTAATATCTCTTACAACTTCAGCGCCTTTTTCGTGACCACTTTTACGCATTAAACCCTGCGACTGCGCCCATCTGCCATTACCATCCATAATAATGGCAATGTGAAGATTGTTATTCAAACTCTTTTCCTATTACATGTAGTAGCTCAAACGCTAGTGGTAGTTTTTTATTTGGTGTGAGCTTAATAGATTTCTCTTTTAAAATCAACTCTATCTCATTTGTTTCACTTCCAAAGCTATTGTTGTTTAAAATATTCAAACATACCCCATCTACACCTTTTTGTGAAAGTGATTTTTTTGCATTTTCAAAAGCAGTAGCTTCTTCAAACTCAGCTTTAAATGAGACTGTTTTTATACCATCTTTATTTAGTGAGCCAACTATGTCTATGTTTTGTTTCATCTCAAGGGAGTAGTTTTCGCCTAACATCTCTTTTTTTAGTTTACCACTTTGAGGGAACGTTGGAACATAATCGCTAACTGCTGCAACCATAAACAAAAAAGGCTCTTTTTGAATTAGTTGTGGTTGATGAAGTTCATTTGTTAATGTTACATTTTTCATAACACCTTTTTTTGCAATACGAATTGAGTCTTGCAAATACCCCATCATCTCTAATGAGCTCTCTACATGTAGTGTGTGTAAATCTTTAGGAAGAGTATCAGGAAATTTTGAAGATATAAAGTTGACATCCGCACCTCTTAAATGAAGAGCAAGAGCAATAGATGATGCCATTTTTCCACTAGAAAAGTTAGATACAAAGCGTACATCATCGATTTTCTCGATGCTACCACCGCCACTCACAATTACTCGTCTATTGCTCCAAAATTCATCTTTTAAAAGCTCAGAAGCACTTTGATAAAATATCTCTAAAGGCTCTGCTAATGCACCATCTCCAACACTTTCACACGCTAACTCTTTTGTTTGAGTCTGAATTATTTTGTGGTTTGTAACACCTAAAAGTTTTAAATTTGCTTGAGTAATTGGGTGGTTTAACATGTTGGTATTAGCCGCAGGTGCTATTAGTTTTAGTTTAGAGTAGGCTAGGGCGCATTGAAGTAGTAAGTTATCAGCAATGGCATTTGCTAGTTTCGCAATTGTGTTGGCACTACATGGTGCAATAACAAATAGGTCTGCCCACTGTGTAACTTTAATGTGGTTATTGTCTGTTGTCCAATCTTCATTTGACTCTATTAAAACTCTATTTTTACTTAGTGTTTCAACGCTCAAAGTTGTTATAAATTTTTGTGAGGCTTCACTCATTACAACTTTTACATTTGCACCAGCTTTTACATAAAGGCGGATAAGCTCTAGTGCTTTGTATGCAGAAATTGAGCCTGTAATTCCAAGTAGTATGTTTTTATCTTTTAATAGATTTTCAATCATTTTTTTATGCCAAAAAATTTGTAAAAGTAACCCTCTAACACTTTTAAAGGCGCTCGAGTAAGAACTAAACTTCCCTCTTTTACATTTTTAGTAAGTGTTGAGCCAGCAGCTACAATAACATCATCTTCAATGTTTATTGGTGCAATTAGTTGAGAGTCACTTCCAACAAAAACATTTTTACCAATGATAGTTTGATACTTCTTTTTGCCATCATAATTACATGTAATAACACCTGCACCAATGTTTGTACCCTCATCTACAATTGAGTCTCCAATGTAGCTTAGATGACCTGCTTTAACACCTTTTAGAGTAGATTTTTTAACCTCCACAAAGTTTCCAATGTGCGTGCTAGTAATGTTAGAGTTTGGTCTAAGATGAGCCAATGGTCCAACATCGCTGTGAGACACAAAGCTATCTTCAACAATGCTATGAGCTTTTACATGTGAAGCTTTAATGTGTGTTTTACCTGTTATTTTTACACCTTGTTCTACCACACACTCATCTTCAAAAACAACATCTTTTTCTATGTAAATAGTTGAGGGAAGCTCCATTTTAACACCCTGAGCCATCCAATGAGTTTTAATTCTATCTAGCATTATGACTTCACAATCGCTCAGATCTTTTTTAGAGTTTACACCTTTGAAGCTCTCTTGTGATACCTCTAATGGCGATATTTTTTTGCCACTATCTTTAGCTAATGCTACAACATCAGTTAAGTAGTACTCATGCTGTGCATTATTGTTACTTAAAAGTGGAATGAATGTCTCTAAAATCTCTTGTGTAAAGCAGTAAATTCCAGCATTTACGCTCTGTATTTGAAGCTCTTCATCTGAGGCATCTTTTTGCTCCACAATGTACTGCACATCACCATTTTCAATTTTAACACGACCATAACCAGTTGGCTCTTCAAGGTTGAAAATTGACATAACAATGTCACTCTCAAAACCTAAAAACTTCTCTAACTCCTCAGCTTTTACTAGGGGCATATCTCCATTTAAAACAAGCACTTTTTTACTACTACATGTAACATTTTTAAGCGCACCACCAGTTCCTGGAAAGTTTTCTAAATCTTGAGTAATAAATTTGATGTTTTTAAATTGAGAGTTAACATACTCAATTACATCTTCACTTTGATGTGCCACAACAACACTAATGTCATCGCTTAGTTTTAAAGACTCCTCAATAATATGAGCAATCATAGGTTTACCGCAAAGCGAGTGTAAAATCTTAGCTGTTTGCGACTTCATACGAGTCCCTTTACCAGCTGCTAAAATAATAATTGATAAGTTTGGTTTCATTGATTTATTCCTAAAGTTTATTAATACATTATTGTATCAAAACTTTACTTTTATGGAATTAAGTGCTAAATAGAACATATCTGATAGAATGGTAGTAATTAAATTAAAAAGGTGCAAAAGTGAACTATCCAGAGTTTTTTAATGATATAGAGAAAATAGTTTTAAAAGATGAGTTGAGTGCTTTTTTAGGGACATTTGAAAATGGCGAAGTTGAGTTTAGCTATTTAGATGTAGTTAAGAGTGCAGGGCATAGTTGTCCAACAGTTGCAGGGGCTTATTTGAGTACGCTTTTTGGTCTTAGCGCTTTACATGTAGATGAAGTGGCTACTCGTGGAAACATTAAAGTATATTTCAAAGATAGTGTAGATTTTGAGACAACAGGTGTTGTTGCAAATGTGATTTCAAACATTACAGGTGCAGCAAGTGATAGTGGCTTTAAAGGAATTAAAGGCAATTTTGCAAGAGATAATTTAATGCAGTTTAGTAGTGATATTGATAGTTTTGTACGTTTTGAGCGAATTGATAATGGTAAAATTGTAGATGTTTATTATGATCCATCTTCAGTTGCTCCATCGCTTTCTCAGATGAAATTAATGCAACTTATTATGAGTGCTAATGCTTCAAGTGAAGAAAAAATAGAGTTTGGTCGATTGTGGCAAGATAGAGTAAAAAGAGTTTTTGAAAATAGAGATATGGTTATTTCAACAAAATAGATGGCTATATGAATGAAAATGTAAACCACTTCTCAATAGCAGAGGAGATATGGCATGCAATAACTCATGGTGTAGGTTTTGTACTTAGTATTGCTGCTCTTGTTTTATTGGTTACTTTTGCTACTGTTGGCGGTAATGAGATAAATATTATTTCTGCCACAATCTATGGTAGTTCTTTGATTGTTATGTATGGAAGTTCAACTCTGTATCACGCTATTACACATAAAAATGTTAAAAGACTTTTTCAAAAGTTTGACCATAGCGCTATATATTTTTTAATAGCTGGAACATACACGCCTGTTATGCTCATTTGCGTAGGTGGGCAGAGTGGTTGGAGCATATTTGCAATAGAGTGGATTGTTGCAACTGTTGGTATTGCTTTGAAGTTTTTATACCCTAACCGTTTTGAAGTTCTCTCATTAGTCGCTTATATTTTAATGGGTTGGCTTATTGTTTTAGTTATAGATACTTTTAAAAGCAACATTGAACCAATGGGATTTTGGCTAATTGTTGCAGGTGGAGTAGCTTACACAAGTGGAATTGTATTCTACATTAAAGACAAAATAAACTATTTCCATGCTATTTGGCACTTGTTCGTTTTAGCTGGTTCAACATTGCAATTTTTTGCAATTTTATTTTATATTATTTAGGTTTAATATATGACAACTCAAAAGTACCATAGTGAAGTAACAACATTAAAGAAGTTTTTTTCACTCTATTGTAGCTCAAGGCATAAACATTTTCATCATCATACTTATGTTCTCTCCTACAAAGAGGTAGAAAAAAGGTATGAGTTGAAGTTGTGTGATGAGTGTAGTGAACTTTTTGAGTACGCAATAGGTCAGTTAAATGAGTGTGAATATGATGTAAAACCAAAGTGTAGAAGTTGTCAAACAAGATGTTATGAACCTAAGCAGTGGAAAAAAATGGCAAAACTAATGAGATACAGTGGAATGAAAATGGGTATTTTAAAAATTAGAAAAATGGTAGGTCTCAAAGATTAGTAAACCCGAGTACCACTCCATCGAATGTTATTAAGTTACTGTTCGCATTAGAATTATAGCCAATAAAAGTTTAAATTAGATAATATACTGCAAATTAATAAAGAGGTTGACAAAATGACAATTAATGAATTTATGACACAAGACCATAGAGCTTGTGATGAGCAGTTTGCAGAAGCTGAGAATGCTGTTGATGCTGGAAATTTTGCAGCAGGAAAAATAATATTTGGTGAATTTGTTGCACATATGTTAAACCACTTTGACAAAGAAGAGTCTGTAATGTTTTATGACTACAATAATGGAGCTGCTAGTGGTTGTAACCCTACATCTGTAATGGTTATGGAGCATAACCAAATGCGCGACATTTTTACAAAGATGGCAGAAGCGTTAGAGGGTGAAAACAGAGATGCCTTTTTAGGTCTTAGTGAAAACCTACTTTTTGTTATGCAACAACATAATATGAAAGAGGAACAGATGATGTACAACTTAGCAGACAATGCTCTTGACAGTGCTGATATTATTGAGAGAATGAAAAATGTTTAGAGAGGTTTTACTTGATGCTAGAGAGTTAGAACATCCTGAACCATTTGAGTTAGGAAAAAAAGCTTTAGACAATTTACAAAACAGTGAATATTTTGTAATGAGACACAGAATGATTCCAAAAATGCTTACTAATAGTTGTTCAAAAGATGGTTTTGCATATATGGTTAAACCTATTGAAAATGGTGTAGATGTTTTTTTTTATAAATACGATAATGAAGAGTTAAAAGCACATTTAAGCTCTATTTGTAAATAATGTTTCAAGGACTATCCTTAGACCAAGCACCCCCTTATGAGGGTGTAATTAAATTCTTTCTTTCCGCTCCTATTTTTGCACTTCTTTATGGAATTTTGCTACTAATTTCAGATCCTTTACAACTTCACTCAAACACTACAATTGCATTTACACACCTTTTTACAATAGGTTTTATGGTTATAACTATGTTTGGAGCGCTTCAGCAGATGTTACCAGTGGTGGCTGGTGCACCAATTCCTAGTGCGTTAAAAGTTTCAAATATTACTTTTTATTCACTTTTAATTGCTCTTGCTTTTTTTGTTATTGGCTTTTACATGTACAACACAATATTGCTTACTGTTAGTGCAGTAGCACTTACATTTTCACTTCTTTATTTCTCATTTACACTACTACATGTACTGCTTAAAATTGAGGATAAAAATTATATTATTAGAGCTATTATTGCATCACTTAGTTTTTTTGTAGTTGGTGTTTTTGTAGGACTTTTTTTACTCTTTGCTCACATTAGTGGCTCATTTGTAGAGTCTCACTATGTTATCGCTTCAATGCATTATGTTTTTATGTTTTTTGGTTGGGTAGCACTACTAATTATTGGAATTAGTTTTCAAGTTGTTCCTATGTTTTGGGTAGCAGATGCCTACAAACTACATGAGCAAAAATATCTTCTTATTTCAGTTGTCTCTTTATTGGTTTTGTACCCAGTTTTTGCACTGTTTGAAATGGTAGATATTTACAAATTTTTGTTGTCGCCTATGCTGTTTTATGCGCTTTATTTAACTGCATTAAAACTGCACAAACGTAAACGTAAAATTACGGATTATAGTGTGAAATTTTGGTTTGTTGGAATTATTTCACTTGCAATTGGGTTGATTTATTGGATATTAATGAGCTACTTTGAACTTAATGCTCAGGGCTTAGGACTCTTCTTTGGTTTTGGCTTTACTCTGAGCATAATGAGTGCAATGCTCTACAAGATAGTTCCATTTCTTACATGGTTTCATCTAAATTCAAAAGGCTATTTTGAGATTCCAACGATGAGAGATATGTTAAATCAAAAGTTATTAAAGGCGCATTTTTATCTACATGTAATAACTCTATCTCTATTTTCATTGGCTCTTTATGAAAGCTCAATAATCAAAATTGCAACAGTGGTTTTTATTATGGCTAATGCAATTTTTTGTTACAACCTTTTTAAGAGTGCACTTATTTATAAACAGACAGTGAAAGAGTGAATTAAATGATAAAATTTAAGTTTGGAAAATAATATGGCTTAAAAAAAGAGTTATCTGAATAATAAACACTTTTAATTTACTAAATAATAGAAATGATATTAAACTTTAGATAAAATTTTAGTTACCATTTTTTAATTATATAAAAAGTATTGCACGATGACATACTTTTAAATAAACTTACATTTTGTTGTTACACTTTTCCAAATGCAATAAGGAAATGTTATGCAAACAACAAGTTTATTTGACTTCATAGATAAATCACAAGGAAAAGACATAAAAGCTTTAACATATATTTCTCTTTTTAGTAGTGCAGGCATTGGTTGCTATGGATTTAAACAACAAGGTTTTAAATGTATCGCAACAAATGAATATTTAGAAAAAAGAATCAAAATACAGCAATATAATAATAAATGTGAATTTAATAGTGGTTACATTCAAGGTGATTTGTCAAAAAAAGAAACACAAGATAAAATTTATAAAGAGTTAGAAAACAACAATGTAAAAGATTTAGACATTTTAATAGCAACACCACCTTGTCAAGGGATGTCAGTTGCCAATCATAAAAAAAACGACCATGAAATAAAAAGAAATTCTTTGGTTGTTGAATCAATTAGAATTGTAAGTAAGATAAATCCAAAGTTTTTTATTTTTGAAAATGTAAGAGCATTTTTAAATACAATATGTACAGATACTGATAATATTGATAAACCAATTGAAGATTCTATTGAATTAAATCTTGGAGGTTCTTATAATATATTATCCAAAGTGGTTAACTTTAAAGAATATGGTTCACAATCAAGCAGAACAAGAACACTAGTTATAGGTGTTAGAAAAGATCTAGTCAACATAAGCCCTTATCAACTTTTTCCTTCGCAACAAAAAGCAAAGAATTTAAAAGCGTTAATTGGTGATTTACCATCATTGAAAATCATGGGTGAAATATCCGAAGATGATATTTTTCATACATATAGAAATTTTGATATTAAAATGTTACCTTGGATAGAAAATATAATAGAAGGTCAATCTGCATTTGATAATATTGAGCCAACAAGAATACCTCATAAAGTTGTTGATGGTAAAATAGTTTTTAATAAAAATAAAAATGGTGATAAATATTCAAGATGGTATTGGAATAGAGAAGCACCTTGTATTCATACAAGAAATGATATTTTAGCTAGTCAAAGTACAATACATCCATCTGACAATAGAGTGTTTAGTATTAGAGAGCTAATGAGAATGATGACAATTCCATCTGAATTTAGATGGTCAAATATAGATTTAAATTCTCTTAACACTCTAATATACGAAGAAAAAAAGAAATACTTAAAACAAAATGAATTAAATATAAGACATTGCATAGGTGAAGCAGTGCCTACTAAAATTTTTGAACAAATAGCTTACAATGTAAAAAAAGCCTTCAAGAACAAAGTGTTATCAATTAATGAAATAGATAAGATTATTCAAGAAAATAGCTTGCAAGATATACATGTATTAAGAAGTTTTATTACTAACAATAATCATAAATATGATTTAAATACTTTATATAATATTGCCGAACTTTCAAATATAAAAAGAACCGATACAAAAGCTTATTTTACTAGAGAAGATATTGTTTATAATGTTACAAGTAAACTTCCTAAATTTAAAAATAAAAAGAGTATAAAAATACTTGAACCATCAGTCGGGATAGGTAATTTTTTACCTTTATTATTTAAAAAGTATGAAAATATACAAAATGTTGTTTTGGATATTATTGATATTGACAATGACTCGTTAGATACATTAAAAGTATTATTAACTAAAACAAATATACCTAAAAATTTTACTATTAACTTCATTAATGAAGACTTTTTACTATGGGAAAATAACTATCAATATGATTTAGTAGTTGGTAACCCACCCTATGGAAAAGTAATAAATAACAAAGCCTTATTAAGTCAATATAAATTAAATTTCGATAATAAAAATACGAATAATTTATTTTCATTTTTTATTGAAAAATCAATAAAAATTTCTAAATATGTATCTTTAATAATTCCAAAAAGTTTAATTAATTCTCCAGAATTTAATCATACTAGAAAAATTATTGAAAGTAAAAACTTACATTCTATTACAGACTATGGTGAAAAGGCTTTTAAGGGAGTAAAAATTGAAACTATTAGTTTTTTATTGGATACTTATAAAAAAGATAAATTTAATAGAGTTAAAATTGAAAGTTACATTACTAATACAATAATGTATCAAGAGAAAGATTATATCTTTTCTAAAGAATTTCCGTATTGGTTAATTTATAGAAATAGCTTTTTTGATACTATTGTAAATAAAATGGAACTTGATATTTTTGAAAGCTTTAGGGATAGACAAATTACAAAAAAACATACTTTAAATAGTGGGAATATAAGAGTTTTAAAATCAAGAAATATTGCTAACAATAGTATTAAGAATATAGATAATTATGATTGTTTTATAAATGAAATAGATAGTTTTGTTGTATCAAAATATTTAAATCAAAACGATATAGTGCTTATTCCAAATTTGACCTATAATCCAAGAGCAACTTTTTTACCTAAAGACACTATCACAGATGGTTCAGTTGCACTTTTAAAAGCTAAAAAAAATATAGATGTCACTACTAAACATTTGGAATATTATAGTAGCAGTGAATTTACTGAATATTATAAAATTGCAAGAAATAGAGGAACAAGATCTTTAAATATTGATAATAATTCTGTTCAATTTTTTGGATTACTTAAATGATAATGTTTACTTTAATAAAGGATTGGGTTTACCAAATTAGCTGAATGAAAAATAAAATTGAAAACTATTTAAACACTATTGATTTAGATGTTAGAAAAACACGTAATGCTAGATTTTTTGACCAAAAAGTTCAGCCAGATGTTCTTAGTGCTGTTTGTGAGTGTATTTTACATTGTGTTGATGAAAAAGATTCCTTTAGTGTTAATGATGTAAGATATTGTGAGTATT
>JAYEGD010000130.1:0-3402 GCA_034658915.1 Campylobacterota bacterium
TTTAATCTCTTTTTAAATATATTTACTATATTTAGAGTTTGCAAAGCTTTAATATTGTACAGTTATCTTTATTAAAAATTGATTTAATTACATGTAGTAAATATCAATAAATAATTAATTGTGTAAATAGGAAGCATGCAAGGTTTTATAATAAAAATATCTCGTTATAAAGACGAAGATTTAATTGTCACAATTTTAACGTCTGAAAAGTTAAAAACAGTTTATAGGTTTTATGGAGCAAGACATAGTGTAATTAACCTAGGTTATAAAATTGATTTTGAGAGTGAGAAATCAATTAAGTCCAATATTCCTCGTTTAAAAGAGGTTATTCACTTAGGTTACAAGTGGATGTTAGAACATAAATATTTAAGATATTGGCAACAGTTTTGTGCACTCTTTTTTCAGCATCTAAACGACACACATGAACTTGATAGTTTCTACTTTAACCTACTTAATAACTCTGCTACAATTTGGGATAAGCAAAACCCAAAACGAGTTGCAATTGAGTCTTATGTGAAACTTCTTGAGCATGAGGGACGACTACATGTAGAGCATTACTGTATGCTATGTGAAGAGAAGATTGATGAGGACATTTCACTTATTAGAGCATTTTTACCAACACACTACAACTGCTCTCACACACTCAGCATTAATAAAAAAGCTCTTAATGAGTTATATAAAAATCACTCAACAATTTTTTTAACTGATAAAGAGATAGATAGAATGTGGATAATCTTACTCGAGGGATTGTAATAACTGATGTTACGCACTAAAATGAACACGTCCATTTTAGTGGCAGGGACAATTTTGTCCCTACAACCCCCTAAAGCTACGAAAACAATGTTTTCGAGAGATGAAATGCGTAATATCAAGTAATAAATAGGAATTAATGTAACTAATTTAATATTTTTATTATAAAAGGAATAATTTGTTCACTTTTTAATAAATAATATAATACTATCAACATATATTAAAATACACAGTAATAATTTATGTTAAAAACACTTTTAACTCTCGAAAATATAAATTTTCGTAGCTTTAGGGGGTTGTAGGGACAAGTTGTCCCTGCTGCTAAAATGGACCTGTTCATTTTAGTGCGTAACATAATCAAAAAGGACTATTTATGTCAAGAGAAATATTTCTTGAAAAAGGTACAATGATTGTATCTGAAACAGATGTTAATGGAAACATACTCTATGCTAATGGAGATTTTTGTAAAATTGTTGATTACACAAAAGATGAACTAATTGGGAAGCCACACAATATTATAAGACATAAAGATATGCCCAAAGCTGCATTTAAAATGTTGTGGGAGACTATAAAAGATGGTAGAGTATGGAACGGTATTGTTAAAAACAGTACAAAAGATGGTAACTACTATTGGGTAAATGCAACTGTTTTTCCATCTAAAAGTGTAGATGGTAAGATAAGATATATTTCAGTAAGAGTAAAAGCTACGCAAGAAGAAGTTCAAAATGCTGAAAAGCTATATTTAACACTAGATTAGGAATAGAAATGTTTTTTGGAAATAATAAATTAGATGTAAGAGAAGAGAAATCTGTATTAGATGCGTTAGAGATTATTGAACAGTATATAAAGCGTGATGTGAACTCAATTGATTTAAATGGTGTACATGTAAATGGTAATTTAACACACATTTACAATAAAATTGCAAGTATCGCTCAACTTTTAGAGAAAAAAAATCGTGAAGATCTTGGAGTTTATGGCGAAATAATGTTGCAATTAGAAAAAGTCTCTGATGGCTTTTTAGATGATAGAATAACAAACACAACTTCAAATCCTCAAGTTCAATACATGGCAAATAGTTTTAATGAAATGGTTGAAAAATTACAAAAAAACTTTTTGACTATGAAAATAACTCTACAAGAGTATGAGGGTGGCAATTATACAAATAGAGTTGATGAGTCAATCTACCGTGGTGGAGAGATTTTAGATATTATTCAAGGTGTAAATTCACTTCAAAGCTCACTTACAAATATGTTAAGCAGTGGTTTAAAACATGGTATGCAACTTCAATCATCTTACAAACAACTTCATGAAAAAACTTCATATTTGTCAACTACATCAACACAACAAGCTCAAATACTAGATGACACAGCAGTCGCTGTTGATAAAATAACAGATAAAATAAAGCAAAACACTCAAAATACTCTACACATGCAAGAGTCATCAAAAGAGGTTAAAAGCTCAATTGTAGAGGGTAACCAACTAGCTTCAGATACTGCTAAAGCGATGAATGAAATCAACAGCTCTACAAATGCTATTTTTGATGCAATCCAAATAATTGATCAAATCTCATTTCAAACGAATATTTTATCATTAAATGCGGCCGTTGAAGCTGCTACAGCTGGTGAAGCTGGAAAAGGTTTTGCAGTTGTTGCACAAGAGGTAAGAAACCTTGCCTCAAAAAGTGCAGAAGCTGCTAAGGAGATAAAGAAACTTGTATCTATTGCAACTGCTAGTGCAAATGAGGGGAGTAATATATCTGACAAAATGATTAACGGCTACAAAACACTTAATCAAAATATTGATGTAACTATGGAGTTAATAGAAAAAATTACTCTTGCATCTCAAGAACAAGTTGAAAACATATCTAGTATCAATAGCACATTAACAACGCTAGAGGAAAAAACACACGAGTTTGTCAATATTGCTAAATATTCAAATGAAGTCTCATCTACAACAGAAGAGATTGCACAAAAAATTGTCTCAGATTCAAAAAATAAAGAGTTCATTGGCAAATCAGATATTTTAAATATACAAGAGCAATAATGTCTCAACAATATGACATAAAAAAAATTGCTTCTAACGCTTTTTTTCACAAAGAGTATATTTTCACTATAAATGAGAGTGGTTTACACAAGTTCAATATTGCAAATAGTAGTGAGAGTTGTTACCTGGAAAATAGTAATTTAAATATCTTTGACTCTTGTGGTTTTTTGTTTGTCTATGTTGAAAATAGCGAGGTTGTTTTACACAACCTAAATAGAGAGATTTTATGCGATAACATACCTCTTAAAAATAGATCTGCTGCTACATGTATATCTTTTTCAAAGAGTGGAGTTTTGTTTGCAATTGGTTTTGAAGATGGTCAAGTATCTATTTTTAGCACATTAACAAAAACTTTAATTAACTCATTTTCAATAATTAAAGAGCAAAAAATTGAACATATTTCATTCTCTTCAGATGAAGTTTTAGTAGCATCAAGTAGCAATATAGTTGCTGCAATAAATCTGCTAGAGAAAGTGGTTTTAAAAAAGATAGAGGTTAAAAATTTAAAAAATATTGTTACAACATTAAACTATATAATTTATAGCCTAGATAGTAATCAACTCAAATTTGAGCCAATTAATGGTGGTGAGTCAAAATCCATTCCAGTGG
>JAYEGD010000131.1:0-3397 GCA_034658915.1 Campylobacterota bacterium
TTGAAATTTTAAAAAGTGGTATATCCTCATCAAAATCATGGCTTTTAGAGTAGATCAAAATATCTGGTGCTTTTCCATCAATAACTCTTGCATCAAGTGTTGGTCTATCAACTCTTACTGTATTTCCACCAATTATTAATAGGTCACAAACATCTCTCATTTGATGAACATTTACTCTTGAGTTCTTTGTGCTAACTGCTCCACCATCAATAGTTCCATCAAGTCTAAATGCCCACTTAAAAAAGATAAATCTACTCTGTTGCCATCTCTTAAATGGCTCTAAAAGCTCTAAAGCACGACGCTCACAAATTCCAAATTCAACATTTTGTAACTGCTTTGCTCCATTTGACGCAATAGCATTCAAATCAGGAGTTGCAATATATATTTTTTTAAAGTTTAGCTCTTTTAAAAGTGATGCACAAGATGGAGTTTTTCCTATGTGATTGCAAGGCTCTAGTGTAACAAAAATAGTACATGTAGTGAAAATATTATTATGGTTTTTAAGCAGATAGTTGTGAATGTCATGTGAAGTTGTAAACTCTAAAATTTCACTATTTTGTGTAAGTGCAAAAAAAGCACTTCTAAGAGCATTAATTTCAGCGTGTGGTTTGCCTGAGCGTCTATGAGCCTCAATGCTTAGAAGCCCAAACTTCTCGCCCACAATAACAGAACCAACAGCTGGGTTAGGGTAGGTTAAACCTTGATATTTCCATGCCTCATCAATTGCGAGATTCATGTAAAAATCTAAGTTTATTTGCATTGTTTTTTAGGCTCTTTTACCACTCAAAGTAAGTTTTTGCTTTAGAGATATCTTTAAATGAAACTTCTATTTTTTCATCTTCATTTTGAATGCTTAAAGTGTCACCATTAACTGCAAGGAGTTTGCCTCTAACTTTACTTTTATCAATATTGACAATAGATACTTTCTCATTAATTGAGTTTTTAAAATGATCGAGTGTTTTTAGTTTTCTCTCAATTCCTGGTGAACTTACCTCTAAACGGTATTCACCTTTTAATGGAGGTGTAACATCAAGAAGTGGAGAGATTAATTTAGTAACCTCTACACACTCATCCATACTAACACCGCCACTTTTAGTTAGACTTACTCGAAAAATAGTCTCATCATTTTCATTTAGTGTTGTTATCTCATAGAGAGACAAATCCATAGACTCTACTAAATTTTTAATATCTTTTTCTAAGCTCATTTTGATTCTCTTCGTTTTTCAATTTGTGCGAATATATCTTCAATATTTTTAGCAGCTTTAATTTGGTCATCAAACTCAAATGTAAGTGTAGGAGAGCGAAACCAACCTTGATCTTTCATACAGTGATCTTCTATTATAGGGCGTGCTTTTGAGAGTTGTTTTAAAAAAACTCCTCTCTCTTGATCACTATAGTCATGTGGATCTAAATATACTTTTGCATCACTTTTTCCACGAGAACACTTTACATCTATTACATCTAACTCACGAAGCCTTGCATCATTTAATGACGCTAAAGCTTCTGGTATTAACTCTTTTAAAATAGAGTCTGTACGTCTTACTTTTATTTGTGCAGGGGTCAAAGTGCTGAATCTTGTGCAACTTTTTTGAATGTTTCAATTACGTCGCCTGCTTGAACATCATCATAACCGTTAATAACAACACCACACTCATACCCTTTACCAACTTCTTTAACGTCATCTTTAAATCTTTTAAGAGATGTTAAGTCACCCTCATAAATTACAACACCATCACGAATAATACGGACTAATCCACCACGCTCTAGCTTGCCATCAACAACCATACATCCAGCAACAATACCTTTTGGTATTTTAAATGTCTCTTTAACATCTGCTTGACCTGATTGAGTCTCTTTATATTGTGTCTCCATCATACCTGTAAGAAGTGCTGTCATATCATCTATTAGTTGGTAGATTATAGAGTAAGTTTTAATCTCAACACCGCTCTGTTTTGCTAATGCTTTAACGCTACCTGTTGGACGAACATTGAAACCAATTAATACACAGTTTTCACTACCATTTACTAGTTGAACATCGTTCTCTGTAATACCACCAACACCACTAGAGATAATGTCAATTTTAACTTCATCATTTCTAAGGACTTCAAGTGAACTTTTAATAGCTTCAAGAGAGCCATGAACATCAGTTTTAAGAACAATTTTAAGGCTTTTTAGTTTACCCTCTGCAATTAATGAACTAAGTTCATCAATAGTAGTTTTTGTACTATGAGAAAGCTCTCTATGTCTATCATACTCATAACGTTTTTGAGCAAACTCTTTTGCAATTTTGTCGCTATCTACACTAACTAAAGTCTCACCAGAACCTGGAACTGAATTTAGACCAACAACAACTGCACATTGACTAGGACCAATAAGTTTAATACGTTTTTTATGATTATCAACAAGTGATTTTACACGTCCATAAGAGCTACCACAAACAATATTGTCTCCAACTTTAAGTGTACCATTTTGAACAATTACAGTTGCAACCGCGCCCAATCCTTTCTCTACAGATGACTCAACAACTGTAGCTTTAGCATGAACATCAGGGTTGGCTTTAAGCTCTAAAATATCTGCTTGAATTAAGATGTTTTCTAGTAAGTCATCAATTCCATCTCCACTTTTTGCAGAAAGAGGAACAAACTCAATATCTCCACCCCAATCAACTGGACTCATCTCATGCTCTGCCATTTGACCCTTTACTAAGTCTGGGTTAGCACTCTCTTTGTCCATTTTATTAATTGCAACAATTGTAGGTGAACCTGACTCTTTTGCATGTTTAATTGCTTCAATTGTCTGAGGTTTAACCCCATCATCAGCAGCAACAACAATGATGATGATATCTGTTACTTCAGCACCACGTTTACGCATTGCACTAAAAGCCGCGTGTCCCGGAGTATCAATAAATGTAATCATTTTTCCATGTTGCTCAATTGTATAAGCGCCAATATGTTGTGTGATTCCACCAGCTTCGCCATCAGCTACTTTAGCGTCACGAATAGCATCAAGAAGAGATGTTTTACCATGGTCAACATGACCCATAATTGTAATAACAGGAGGACGCTCTATCATTCCTTCTTCTATGCTATCATCTTCATAACCACTTTCGTAGTCGAATGCATCTTTAGGGTCAATCGTTGTTACTTCAACTTCAAACTCTTCACTAAGAATTTCAATCTCATCTTTACCAAGGAAGTCATTTTTAGTTGCCATCATCCCTAAGTTAAATAGAACTTTGATTACATCAGCTAGTGGACGTTTAACCTTTTCAGCAAACTCATAAACACGAATATCTTCAGGAATTTCTACATGAGTTACAATTTCGTCATCAATTTTATCTTTAACATATTTTTTACGAACATCACGAGAAACATTCTTTTTACGCCTACCTTGTGTT
>JAYEGD010000132.1:0-3395 GCA_034658915.1 Campylobacterota bacterium
TTATAATTATGAAGTAATTTCATCAAATAATTTTTTAATGAACCTATCGTTATCAATAGCTCTAATTTGAGTGATAACAAGGTCTGAATTTTCTTTGAGCTTCTCTCCTTTTTGGTAATAGGTTCTGCATCATCTATCAGTGCGGTAGATAGTGGAATAATTATAGTTGTTGGATAGTCGTTTTGATTTAGTTCATTATTTTGAAATACAACTACTGCTCTTATTTTACCCATCTCATTATTTTTCTTTATAGGGTTAAGATTAACTAGCCAAATTTCACCTTTAAATCGCATCACTGATTGTTCCTTCAAAATCTATGTTTACTTGTTTGTCAGCCTCTTTTGTTTTTTCTATTGCTTTTAACATTCTGGATTTTTGATTTTTCTCTACATTTATTGCATAAAATTCAATAGCATCTCTAATAATATCACTCTTTTTTTTATGTAGATTTTTTGCTAGGTTATTTAGCTTTTCTTCTAAAGTATTATCAAGTCTTACAGTTGCTATCATATCATATCCTTGTATTTAGTATTACAGTATAAGTAATGTGGTATAAATAATTTCACACTCAACTACATGTAAAGGGTTTATCGGAACTACACCCCTGCCGTTCAATTGAGCTATTCGTAGTTCCCTGAGGGTTCTCCACTTACTTTTAAATCTCTATAATTTTACACTACAATTATAAGAAACTATGTAACCAGATAGTAACATTTGTTACGTAAACTTACGCAATTCAAATTTCTCAGGAGATACTTTATGAAAAAAGTAAGTTTAATTTTAGCAGCTGGTGTTCTAGCTACTAGTGCTATGGCGGCAGATGTTAAAGGTAGTGGGGCTTCATTTCCATATTCAGTTTATCAAAAATGGTTAAAAGCGTATTATGCGGATACTAAAATTGAAGTAGATTACATCAAAAAAGGCTCTTCTAAAGGGATTAAAGATGTTACTAAAAGAGTTGTAGATTTTGGTGGAAGTGATAAACCATTATCTCCTAAAAAACTAAAAAAAGCTAAACTTTACCAATTTCCTGCAGTTGTTGGTGCGATTACAATGGCGTACAATCTTCCAAATATAAAAAATGGTGAGTTAAAATTGAGTGACAAAGCAATTGCTGCAATCTCTTTAGGTAAGATTAAGTACTGGGACAATCCAATGATTACAGCTACTAATGAAAAGCTTAATTTACCACATAAAAAACTAACTTTTGTACACCGTGCAGATGGTAGTGGTACAACATTTAACTACACATACTTTTTAAGTTTAGTAAGTGATGAGTGGAAAGATGCTTATGGTGCTAAAAAGCTAGTTGATTGGCCAGGTAAACAACATGTTGGTGGAAAAACTAACTCAGGTGTTGCTGCAAATGTTAAGCAGACTCCATATTCAATAGGATATATTGACTATGCAGATGCTCGTGGTGCTGGTCTTCCAATGGCTTCAGTTGAGAACAGAGATGGATATTTTGTAAAACCTACTTTAGAGAATTTTCAAGTAGCTGCTGCAAAGGCATCTTTTGATCCTAAGAAAGATTTTTACTCAATCATTGCTTACCCAGCTGGTGAGAATTCATACCCAATGGTAGCAGCTACTTTCATTTTGCTTCCAAAAGAGAAAGCTGATATGAATAAAAAAGTTACAAAGTTTTATGACTGGTCATTTAAAAATGGCGCTACACTTGCATCTGACCTAGGTTTCGTTCCACTACCTTCTTCACTACAAGATAAAATTAGAACTTATTGGTCAGACAAAGGTATTAAGTGAGTCTATCTCACTTAATATTTTTTAGTGAAATTTAATGGAATCTTTTTTTAAAAAACTATCCTTCTTTAGTGCAACTACTGTTTTTATTCTTCTTTTAGGCATCTTTATATCACTTGTATCGTCAGCGTATCCATCTATGAAAGAGTATGGATTTGATTTTTTAATTGAGGATCAATGGGGAGCAGAAGTGAGCTATGAAGTGCCGACTAGCTCTTTAACGCAAGATCAGCTAGATCAGATTGAAATGGATGATGAAGAGGATTTATTCGGTGATGACTCAGATGAGATAGATGGAGTTCAAGAGTTTGAAAATGACTCGGGTATGACAGAGATAACAAAGACAATTTATGGTGGTCTTGTTCCAATTGTTGGAACAGTTCTCTCTACTTTAATTGCTATGATATTTGCTGTTCCTATTGCTCTTGGAATTGCGGTATATCTTTCAGAAATTGCACCAGTTATGCTGAAAGGACCTGTTGGTGTTGCTATTGAGCTTCTTGCTGCAATTCCGAGTATTATCTATGGTATGTGGGGACTCTACTACTTTGCACCTATTATTCAAAGTTTTGTTGGTGGCTATCAGGTTTCACTTTTAACTGCTGGTCTAGTTTTAGGAATTATGATTTTACCATTTATGGCAGCTATCTCAAGAGATGCTATGAATACGACTCCTGATGTTTTAAAAGAGTCAGCGTATGCTATGGGAGCAACAAAATTTGAAGTAATTAAAGATGTAATTTTTCCTTATGCAAAAGTTGGTATTTTGGGATCTATCATTCTTTCACTTGGACGTGCATTAGGTGAGACTATGGCGGTAGCATTTTTAATTGGTGGAATTTACTCAATTGCACACAAGGTAACAGACCCAACAATTTCAATTCCTGTGGCACTTGCTAACAACTTTGGTGAAGCAGATGGATTTGGTGAGAGTTCACTATTTTACTTAGCTTTAATACTCTTTATTATGAGTTTTGCAATAATCTCATTTGCAAAATTTTACCTACTAAGGAGAGTTAAATGAGACTACTAACAAATAAAATAGTTCTAGGACTCTCTACATTGTCAGCACTTATTGGACTGGCATTTTTGTTTTGGATTCTTGGTACTTTAATGTACAAAGGTCTATCATCTGTTCACTTGAGTCTATTTTACACAGACTTAGTAAATGGTGGATTGAGAAATGTTTTAATTGGTCAATTTGTAATGGCTGGTATTGCTACTTTAATTGGAATTCCTTTAGGAATTTTGGCTGGTATCTATTTACGTGAGTATGGACATGGCTCAAAGTATGCTGAATTTTTAAGAGATTTGAGTGACATTATGATGAGTGCGCCATCTATTGTAATTGGTGCGTTTGTCTATGCAGTACTTGTTATTCCATTTGGTGGGGCAAGTGGTTGGGCTGGTTCAGTTGCACTTACTATTATGATGGTACCAATTATTATTAGAACAACAGATGATATGCTCTCTTTAGTTCCTCAAGAGCTTCGTGAAGCTGGAATAGCACTTGGTGCGCCAAAACATAGAGTTATTTTAGATGTTGTTTTAAAAGCTGTTAAAGTTGGAATTATGACAGGTTTTTTACTTGCATTTGCAAGAATAATTGGAGAGACTGCACCTCTTCTTTTTAC
>JAYEGD010000133.1:0-3382 GCA_034658915.1 Campylobacterota bacterium
TTTTTAGCCTCTTTTATATTTTGTAAAAGTGGTCTTTTTTTAAGCTTTTTTTCTGCATTTGGATGCTCAATTATTCGTTTATAAATTGAGTCAAAGTCTGACTTTAAATAGACAATAGTTCCTAATGATTTAATATTTTTTACTTTAAAAAAACCACCACCTGTTGAGATAAGAGTATTTTTTAGTGATTTTTCAATCCATTTTGCTACTTTTTTTTCAACTGAACGAAAATACTCCTCTCCCTCATCTTCAAAAATCTCTTTTACTTTACGATTTTCAACACTCTCAATTAAATCATCTGTATCTATACTAAATAGGTCACACTGTTTTACAACTGCACGTGCAATTGAACCCTTGCCTACTCCCATAAAACCAATTAATATTACATTATTCATAATCCACCAAAATATTTTTTATGAAATTATAGCTTAATCTTTTAATTATCAACTATATGCTATTATTAATCATTAAATTCAAAATGCAATAGATAGGCTTAGAATGATAAAAGTACGTTCAGTAAATATTAGACAATCGATTGTGGATTTTGCAAAAGATAGTGGAATTCCTGTAAAAAGTTGTGATTTTACCATTTTAAAAATTTCCACTTTTGTAAAATCAAGGGACATGGCTACTTTTGGTTTATACAACGAAATTTTGCAACACACATACTCTAACCCTAACCTTCTATTAAAAGATGGTGTTATTTTCAAGCAACAATTTCATATTGCAGTACATAAAAAAGCACCATCTCCTATGCAATTAGACTACAGCATAAAATTAGACCCTTTTAAATGCCGTCCTAAACTTATGATTAATCCTGTTTCTACCATACCATTTAAGAAATATAAGCCAACAGAGCTTATGAAACTTATGTACAAAGAGATTAATAAGATAAAAGCATATAATAAATTTTTAGTAAACCACTTTAGTTCAAAAATGCTTGATGACATTAAAACTCTTATTAAAAAAATATATACAAACAAATTTGACAAACCACACCCCATAGTCTTGCTTGAGTCATTAGAGCCTAAAATTGCTAAAGAGAGCAAGATGATTAAACATTATGAAAGGGCTGAAAAAAGCTCTGAATTAACAGAAGTTGATGAGGGGAGCTTACTAATAGAGTATGTAAAGCCAGAGTACGCAAAAAATGGATTAGACGCTTATGGACGACCTATACTCTCTGATAATAAAGAGAACAGAGCTATACTAGACTTTAGAGTTGATGATGTTACTGTAGATAAAATAGAAGATGATAAAATTGTTAAACTCTACAGCAAAAAGCGTGGTTTTGTTGATTTTAAAAATAACTATCTAACTGTCTCTAATCAGTACAAAATAAAAGACTTAAAACGCTTAAACACTAATGTCTCTAATGCTCAAGACAATAAAGTTGAAGTTGTTGTTGCGCAAAAAGATATTACACAAGACACCATTGGTGCAGGAACTAAACTAACATCTGAAGTAATCAAAGTAGATGGTTTTGTTGGACCAAACGCACATCTTGAAGCAAAAACCTTAACAGTTGATGGCTCTACACATCAAGATGCATACATGCACGCAAAAAGTGCAACAATTAACTGCCACAAGGGAATGGTTCGAGCACATAGTGCGCATGTTAAGATATTAGAGGGTGGAGAAGTTCATGCTTCTGATATACATGTAGTAACTGCATTAGGTGGAACAATTTATGGTAGAGATGTTGTTGTAGATAATTTGAAAAAAAATGTACAGATATTTGCAACGAAATCAATTACTATAGAAAAGATTAGTGGTGAAGACAACAAATTAACAATTGATTACAAAAAAGTACCAATTATTCAAAAAGAGCTAGAGTTTTTACGTGAAGATTTAGATGAGCTAGACTACAAACTATCTGAAGCTAAGAAAAAAGAGCCAGATCAAGTTAGCAATATTATGAAAAAAATAAATAGTATCAAAAAAGAGATTAAAGAGATAGAGACAGGCTATATACATGCAAAAATAGAGATTAAAAAACCTCTTGCTGGGCATAATGTTATTACATTTGCTTTACCAAAAGATAGAGAGTTAACATACAGTACAAAACAGGGCAAAAGATACGACAAATTTTATCTTGAAAAAACAGATGATAAAATTGAGTTGCATCCAGTTAAATTAAGTATGGAGTTTAACGACGAAAATTTAGAATAAAAGGCAATACACAATGAGTACAATGAATAGTGGCTACAACAAATTTCAGGCTTTTAAAGTTGCAATAATTGCAGCAATTGGTGGGTTGCTTTTTGGATTTGACACTGGAGTAATCTCTGGTGCGCTTCTTTTAATTAAATCTCAATGGCAGCTTAGTGTGATGGATCAAGCATTTGTAACAAGCGCTGTCTTAATTGGTGCAATTATTGGTGCAGTTTCAAGCGGAAGAGTTGCAGATATTTACGGTAGAAAAAAGGTAATTATTGCCACATCTTTAGTATTTGCATTAGGTTCAGTAGCTACTGCTCTAGCTGCCAACGTCGAGATATTAATTGCAGGTAGAGTTGTTTTAGGTATAGCAATTGGCGTTGCATCTTTTAGTGTACCGCTATATATTTCTGAGGTTGCTCCTAGTGAAATACGTGGCTCTTTAGTCTCTTTTAATCAACTTATGATAACCATTGGTATAGTTATGTCATATTTAGTTGACTACTCTTTAGCGTCAGTAGAGCAAGGTTGGAGATATATGTTTGCGTTTGGTCTTCTTCCATCTATTTTACTTTTTTTAGGTATGTTTTTACTACCAAACTCACCTAGATGGCTTATTAGTGTTGGTAAAATAGAAGAAGCGACAGCTTCATTAGCTCTAATATACTCTAAAAGTGCCATAGCTCAACAAATTCAAAATATTAATGACTCAATTGGTAAAAACAGTGACAAAGTAAGCTACAAAGAGCTACTATCTTCTAATGTAAAGCCTGCTTTGATTATTGGTGTTGGAATAATGTTTTTTCAACAAGTAACAGGGATAAATACAGTTATATACTACTCTCCAACAATTTTACAAATGGCAGGTTTTTCCAATGCTCAAGATGCAATTTTAGCTGCACTTCCAATTGGTATTGTCAATGTAATAGCTACAGTTGTATCAATCTACTTAATAGATAAGCTTGGAAGAAAACCACTTATGTATATTGGTGTAAGTGGTATGGCAATTGCACTAATCATTTTAGGTATTGTATTTAGTTTTGACAACCATTCAACAGATGGAACTTTGAAATATGCAGCAGTGGGTAGCTTAGTGCTATACATAGCATCTTTTGCGATAAGTTTAGGACCAATAGCATGGTTATTAATAGCTGAAGTATTCCCTACACGTGTAAGAAATATTGGTATGAGTATTTCAACCCTATCAAACTGGGTATTTAAC
>JAYEGD010000134.1:0-13697 GCA_034658915.1 Campylobacterota bacterium
GAAACGTTATGATTTAAGACATTTAAAAGATGGTTTCTATGGTCGTATGGAAGAGATAATGAAAAGTGAAACAGTTAATGAAACTATTATCTTTTTATTTGAAATTGGAGATTTTACATCTGTACAAAAGAGTGCAGATTTAATGAAAGAGGGTGGATATGAGATGCTTAATTCACTTAAATTCAATGAGGTCGATTGGACCATTGTTGTTAAAAAGATATAGGAAGATATTGTGAGTAAAGTATATTTTTCTACTTGGAGAGGTGAGTCAATAAACAACTTTGGCAAACCTGATGATGAGTGGATTGAATCAGCTTATAATCTGCCTGCACAGTACAACTCTGACTCTAGCTCAAAAGCATTTATAGGCTGGGATGGAGTTGCTCTATTTGAAAAAGATGTTGATGTAGTAAGATTAGCAACTGAATATGCAGCTCAGTATCAAGTCTATTCGGAAGCTTGTGGAAGATGTGCACCTGGAAGATGGGGTGGACGTATTTTATACGATTTACTAGACAAAATTGCTAGGGGTGAGGGAGCGCATGAAGATATGACACATCTTAAAGAGGTTAGTCGCAATATGCAACTTACATCTAAGTGTGAAATCGGAAAGACTGTACCTAACCCTTTACTTGATTTAATGGAGCATTTTGAGGTAGATTTTTTAGAGTGTATTGAGAGGCAACAAAAATCGCGTCATTACGATGTGGATGTAGATTACATTGCAAAAATCACTGCACCATGTACAGATGCTTGTCCAGCTCATGTGGATATTCCAGGATATATTGAGGGTGTTAGAGATTTACGTTTTGATGACTCATTAAAAGCAACACGTCAAACAATGCCATTAGCACATGTTTGTGGACGTGTCTGTCCTCATCCATGTGAGGATGAGTGTAGAAGAGCTAACCTTGATTCACCAATTGCAATTATGGAACTTAAGAGATTGGGTGCAGATTATGAGACTGATCATGGATTTGGATTTTTTCATCCTGCTACTAAAAAAGAGTCTAATGGTAAGAGAGTTGCTATTGTTGGTGCTGGTCCTGCTGGGCTTACAACTGCATACTATCTAGCTTTAGAGGGAGTTCATTGTGATGTTTATGAAGAGCTTCCTGTATTAGGTGGAGAAGTCGCAGTTGGTGTTCCTGAGTATAGAATGCCAATTGATAAGTACAATCAAGATATTGAAGCTGTTAAGAGCTTAGGCGTTAATTTTATTCTTAATACAAAAGTAACAGCTGATATGATGCGTCAATTTGAGACTGATTATGATGCAACAATGGTTGCAAGTGGAACTAGAATTTCAAAAAAAGTTTATTGTGAAAATGAACGTCCAGAGATAGATGGCTACTGGGGTGCTATTGAAATGCTTGATCAAGTGAACTTGCATGATAAATATAGCATTGGTGAAAATGTTGATTTAACTGGTAAAACAGTTGTATGTGTTGGTGGTGGTTTCACATCAATGGATGTTGTAAGATGTTCTATTAGAGCTAATGCAAAAAAAGTATATATGGTTTATCGCCGTGATGAAAAAACTATTATTAGAAATACTACTTATGAAGAGTACCATGAAGCAGTTGAAGAGGGTGTAGAGTTTCTATTTCACTCCGCAGTTGGCGAAATGGTAGATGAAAATGATGTGCTAAAATCTCTAAATATTGATAAATTTGAGTTAGTTCCAGACCCTGACGGCGGGCGTGCGCAACTTGTTAAAATAGAGGGTGCATCATATAATGTAGAAGTAGATTACTTAATTCCTGCAGTTTCACAATCTGCTGAATTGTCACTACTGCCACCAGAGTGGGAAATTGAGATGACATCATGGAAAACAATTAAGACAAATGGTGTTGATTACATGACTTCACGTAAAGGTATCTTTGCATCTGGAGATTGTGAGTATGGACCTATGACAATTGTTAATGCAGTTGGACAAGCAAAAAGAGCTGCTTCTGTTATTTCAAGATATGTGCATAGTGGAGAAATTACAATTACTGATGATGAAATTATGGAAGATCATCTGCGTAAAATGAAAGTCTATGATAAAAAAGAGAAAATCACTGGATGGTTGCCAGGTTTACCACGTCAAAAGAGTGAAGTTTTAGGTGTTGATGTACGTAAAGATAACAACAAAGAGGTTAATCTTGGTTTTACTCAAGAAGAGGCATTAAGCGAAGCGGACCGTTGTATGAGATGTTATTACATTGCAATGGTAGCAAAATAAGGAGCGCGAATGAGTGAAGTTATAAATTTTACGATTGATGGCAAGGCAGTTAGCGCTTCAAAAGGCGAGACTATCCTTAATGTTGCACGTCGTGAAGAGATTTACATTCCAACTATGTGCTATCTTGAAAAAACAACTCCTGGTGCATCATGTAGATTGTGTGTGGTAGAAGTTGAGGGTCTTGATGGAATGGTTCTTAGTTGTCAAACACCACCAACTGAAGGTTTGGAAGTAAAAACTAATTCAGATACTTTAGAGGTTGAGAGAAGTAACATTATGAAACTTTATGATGTTAATCATCCTTTAGAGTGTGGAGTATGTGACAAATCGGGAGAGTGTGATTTACAAAATAAAACCTTAGAGTTTGGTGTATCAAAACAAGAGTTTAGTGCAAGAGACCAGCATAGGAAAATTCAAGATTGGGGCATGATAAATTATGACCCAGCACTATGTATTTTATGTGAAAAATGTGTACATGTATGTAATGAAATTATTGGAGATGACGCTATTGAACTCTTCTTTGGTGGATATAAGTCTGAAGTAGTCCCTAAAAATAGTGATACGTTAGACTGTACTTACTGTGGAGAGTGTATAGCAGTTTGTCCAGTAGGAGCATTAGTTAGCAATGATTTTAAATACCGTGCTAATGCATGGGAGATGAGTTCAATTCCCTCTACATGTACTCACTGTAGTGCAGGGTGTGCATTAGAGTACGATGTAAAAACTGTAGGTTCTAGTAACGAAGAGATATTAAGAGTTAAAAACAATTTTGAGTATGTAACACTATGTGGAGCTGGTAGATTTGGTTTTGACTTTGCAACAAAAGAATCAACAGGTGTTAATGAGTTAAATAGTGCAGTAGATGCTTTTAAAGAGGCATCAGCAGTTAGATTTAACTCTATGATTACAAATGAAGATGCACTTATTTTACAAAAAATAAAAGATGAGTTTGGAACTAAACTATTTAATGAAGAAGCGAGAAGATTTAAAGAGTTTATGCGTGCTTACTCAAGTGTAAGCGGTAAACTTCATCACAGTGGTACAGTAGATGCAGTTAAAAATAGTGACGCAATTATTGTAATAGGTTCTATGATAAGTAGTGATAACCCAGCATTACGTTACGCTATTACAACTGCATCAAAACACAGAGGTGCGAAAGTTGCATATCTACATGCAATTGAAGATCCTTTAATGCAAAATGTTGTTACACAGATGATTAAGTATGAACCAGCTAGTGAAGAGGGTGTTATAGCTCTTTTAGCAGAGTCTATTTTGAGAGAGTGTGATGTTGATGAGAGTACAAAAAACTTTCTTAATTCATTAGATGATGGCTACTTAAGTGCTGAATCTAATGTTGGAGAAGAGGAGTTAGCTCTCTTGAACAAGAGTTTTATACGTTCAAAAAATAGAATAATTGTTGTTGGTAGCGACTTGCAAAATCATCCACGTGCAAAAAACATTGCGGCACTTATTGCAACTATTGAAAAATATAGTGACTATAGTGTTGTGATTGTCCCAACAGAAGTAAATACAATGGGTGTATCACTTATTTGTGATTTAGATGAAGATGAAAATCTTGAGAGTGTTGTTGGTTATGCAGGATGTAGTGGAGACTACAGACTAGGATACAGTGATAGTAGCGATATGTTAATTCCAGCACTTAATCAACAAGAGGGGTCATTTACTTCTATTGATAATCAACTTCTTCTTACAAATGTAGCAGTTGGATTTGATGGTTACACACTATTTGATATTGCAATTAAATTAGGTTTAAGTAAAAATAAAAACTCTATAGATTTTACAAAAGAGTTACCACTATGTAGTGGTTTTAAAAGTGTAGAGTTTGACGATTTAGAGAATTTTTATGATAGCTTTGGCAATGATAAACGTGGATATCTGCTAGATAGCATTGATTGTGAAATGAGTAATACTCTTGAGAGTGTTGAAGATTTACCAGAGTATAATGGAAGTGTAATTTACCACTGTAATCCCGTTTTACAATTTAATTCTCAAACAAATAAATCTGATTCACTAGATGGGGATAAATCATTAAGGGGTTCAGCTCAATTTGCAGTAGCATCAAAAATCATAGATGGTGATGAAGTAAAAATTGTTTTTCAAGATAGAGTTCAAACTCGAATTTTTAAAGAGGACTCTTCGCTCAAAGGTACAATAGCACTATGTCCAACTTATGATTTGAGTCAGAGTGAAATTGAAGAGATTGACAAATCATATAGATTTGAGAAAGTCAAAATCAAAAAGGTAGGTAGTTAATGGCTGATATAACTATAACTATAGATAATAAAGAGATTAAGACGCAAGAGGGTGAGTATATCTTAAACGCTGCTCGTGCTAATGATATTTTTATTCCAGCAATATGTTATTTAACACGTTGTAGCCCAACACTTGCGTGTCGTATATGTTTGGTTGAAGCTGATGGTAAACAGGTGTATGCTTGTAATGCTAAAGCTAAAGAGGGAATGAATATTACAACATCAACTGAAAATATAGAGTCTGAAAAGCGCGCTATTATGGAAGTTTATGATGTTAATCACCCTTTACAGTGTGGTGTATGTGATCAATCTGGAGAGTGTGAACTTCAAAACTATACATTAGAAGTAGGTATAGATTCTCAAAGTTACGCAGTAAAAGATGTTGAGCGTAAAACATATGACTGGGGACATATTAAATATGATGCAGGACTTTGTATCGTATGTGAGAGATGTGCAACAGTTTGTAAAGATATGATTGGCGATAATTCACTAAAAACAGTACCTCGTGGTGCAGAGGCATTAGATGCAGATTATAAAGCTTCTATGCCAAAAGATGCATACTCTATGTGGAATAAACTAAATAAATCAATTATTGGCTTAACTAGTGGTTCTGATATGCTAGATTGTACATCATGTGGAGAGTGTGCGGCAGTTTGTCCTGTTGGAGCGCTTATAGATACGGACTATCAATATACTACAAATGCGTGGGAGCAAAAAAAGATTCCAGCAACTTGTGGTCACTGTAGCGCAGGGTGTCAAATTAATTATGAAGTAAAACATACTAGCTGTGAAGATCATAGTGAAAAGATTTATAGAGTAAGTAATGAGTGGAGTTATGTATCTTTATGTGGAGCTGGTAGATATGGTTATGATTACCAAAACAGTGGCGTAAAAAAAGATGAAAAAGCACTTTTAGATGCAGTTGATGCATTTAAAAAAGCAGATACTATTAAATTTACATCTACAATTACAAATGAAGAAGCACTGATTTTAGAGAAACTAAAAGAGAAACATGGATATAAGCTTGTAAATAGTGATGCTTTAGCTTTTCAAAAATTCTTACATAACTACTCAGATATCAGCGGAACACGCCTATATGGAAGTGACTTAAAAGATGTTGCTAATAGTGACTTTGTAATCTCTGTTGGTAGTGCAATTAAGAGTGATAATCCAAATGCAAGATATGCACTAAATAACTCAATGACTATGAACAAAGGTGCTGGACTATATTTTCATCCTGTAAAAGATCCAGTAGTTGATTCAATGGGTAAAAACATTGTTAGTATCAATCATAAACCACTTCAAGAAGAGAGTGTATTATATTTAATTCTTGATCTATTTGCAGATAAAGAGAAATTACCAGCTGAAATTAGCGAATATTTAGCATCATTTCACTCTACAAAAATGGTTAGTGTAACTGAGACTATTAAAGAGACTATTAAAGAGATGGTTAGTGAAACTGTTGTTGACCCTGAGACGGGTGAGAGCAAAGAGGTAGAAAAAGAGGTATCTAAAGTTGTACCTAAAAAAGTAACAAAAGAGGTAGAAGTTGATGACAATAGACTACTGAAAATTGTAGGTGCAGCTGATAATTTTGATGCGACATTAGAGAAGCTTTTAAAGAAAAAGTCATCTTTTTCACTAATTGTTGGAGCAGACTTGTATGACCACCCTAACTCTAAAAACATTGCAAGACTTGTTGCTTTAATAGAGAAGTATAGTGAATTTAAATTAGTAATGATACCAACACTTACAAATACTCTAGGTGTAGCATTAATTAATGAACTTAGTGAAGATGTTGGAGAGTTTACTATTGGTTACAATGTAGAGGGTGACTTTACTTTATCAGCACTAAGCGATGGTAACCTTGATATGCCAGCTATGAATCAGCAAGAGGGGACTTTGACATCTATTAATAAACGTGTTAATCCAACAAATGCGGCTGTAAGTTATGGTGGATATGAACTAAATGATATTGCAAATATTTTAGATGTTGAAGCTAAAGAGACAGTTGATTACACAAAAGAGTTACCAGTCTCAAAAGGCTTTAAAAGTGAAAACTTTGATGATTTACCAGACTACTACACTAACTCAGGTGAAGAGGTTCGCGGATATGAGTTGAAAAATATGGGTAGAAGAGTCTCAAGTGATGAGACTGTAGAGAAAATTGATGAGTCACTATGCATGGAAGATGATGTAGTTTACTTATTAAACCCAGTTAGACAATTCACACCATTTAGCAATGTAGCTCACCAACAAAAAGATGTTGGTGGACTCTATGTTAGTGAAACTTATTTGAGTGAAAAAGAGTTAAAAGAGGGTGATAAAGTGTTTATTCAATCACCTAATGGCGAAATGATTATTGAAGTGATTGTTGATAATAAAATTGATGGAATGATTGCTTATCTTCCAACATTTGATTCAAACTTAAATTCGAATTTGGTTTTTAAAGATTACCGTTTTCAATCAACTAAAATTAGAAAGGTGTAGTAATGGATATAGCATTTATTATTGAGACTATAGTTAAAATCGTAGTTATATTGACTGTCTTTTCTGCGTTAGCAGGGCTAGGGACATATTTTGAACGTAAAGTTTTAGCTTTTATGCAACGTCGTTTAGGACCTATGCATGTTGGACCATTTGGACTTTTACAAGTTGCAGCAGATGGAGTAAAACTTTTTACTAAAGAAGATATTATTCCTCAAAATGTTGTGAAACCTATTTTTAAAATAGCACCAGTTATTACAGCTGCAACTGCTTTTATGGCAGCAGCAGCAATACCTTTTTTACCATCGTTTGAACTTTTTGGTTATGAAGTTCATCCAATTGTATCAGATATTAATGTAGGTGTTTTGTATGTAATGGGTGTAATGGCAGTAGGACTTTATGGACCACTTTTGGGTGGACTTGCTTCTGCTAATAAATTTGCTCTAATATCAACTGCTCGTGCAGCTGCTGTTTTTATCTCTTATGAGGTTGTAACTGGTCTCTCATTGCTAGCACCACTGATGATGGTTGGCTCACTTTCGTTAATAGATATGAACAACTATCAAGCAGCTGGGTTTAGCTCTTGGATTATTTGGAGTCAGCCAGTTGCATTTGTTCTATTTGTTATTGCTGCATTTGCTGAGACTGGTCGTACACCATTTCACTTAATAGCAAATGATCATGAGTTAATTGATGGTTTTGGTACTGAGTATTCAGGTATGAGATGGGGACTATTTTTTATTGGTGAGTACGCTAATATGTTCTTTATCTCATTTGTAATAGCACTAGTTTTCTTAGGTGGATTTGGTGATGGAAGTTTAGCAGGTGCATTAGCGCTACTTGCAAAAGTATCTTTCTTCTTCTTCTTTTTCTTGTGGACAAGAGCGGCATGGCCAGATGTTAGACCAGATCAACTAATGTGGTTGTGCTGGAAAGTTCTTATGCCAATAGCAGTAGTCAATGTTGTGATTACTGGCTTTGTAATGATGTTTTAGGAGGCTTGAATGAGTTTTGAACACTATAAAAATAGAAATGTAGGACAAGATGGCTACTATATGGTAGATATTGAAGATTATCCTACTACTGGTATGGAGAAGTTTAAACGTGTGGTAAGCCGTACGTTTAAGGGTGAACTTTTTGTTGGACTTTGGGTTGTTCTTCGAGAGATGATTAAATTCGATATTCATACAGTTCAATACCCTAAAGAGAAACTACCAGTTGGACCTCGTTACAGAGCAATTCATGAGATGCAACGTCTTTGGGAATCTGGAACAGAAAGATGTATTGGTTGTGGACTTTGTGAGAAAATTTGTATTAGTGATTGTATTAGAATGGATACAAAAATTGATGAAAACTCTCGTAAAGAAGTAAGTGAATATACAATTAACTTAGGACGCTGTATTTTCTGTGGTTACTGTGCAGAAGTTTGTCCAGAACTAGCAATAGTTCACGGTGGAAGATATGAAAATGTTTCAGAACAGCGTGCTCATTATACAACTTTTGAAGATATGTTAACTCCTATTGATTCTGCAAGAATTGAAGCTAGAGTTAAAGAGGCTGAAAAAGAGGTAGTTGTAGAAGTTGAGAGTGAAACATCAAATCAATTGTGGGATAAAGTAGATACTCCGAGTGTACATGTAAATGTAAACAATGGCTCTACGCCAACACAAAAAGAGTATCCAGGTTTTGGTGCAGTTACACCACATGAAGATGAGCGTGTCAAAAAGACACCTCTAGCATATTAAGGAGAGTTGATGTTTGAATTTATAGCTTTTTATCTATTCGCATTTTTGACAATAGTAATGTTTAGTATTGCGGTGCTTACTTCACAAGCACTCTATGCTATTACTGCACTTGCAGCAGGAATGATATTTATATCTGCATTTTTCTTTATTTTGGGTGCTGATTTTTTAGGTGTAATACAGATAATTGTATATACAGGTGCTATTATGGCAATTTATGCTTTTGGTATGATGTTCTTTGATACAACAAGAGATGTTAATGAGAGAATTGGTTCAAAATCAATTATTTTTGGTTTAGGTGTTTTATCTGCATTGATGGTAATAGCTATTGTTGTTGCTCCAATTGTATCTAACAATATTGTCTCAATGTATCCAATCAATCCAGAGATTGGAAACTCAGAAGCTGTTGGTATGATTCTTTTTACTAAGTATCTTATTCCATTTGAGTTAGCAGCAGTTATGTTACTTGTTGCTATGGTATCTGGAATTGTTTTAGCTGGTAAAAAAATGGATCTCTCTTTAACTGAAACAGAAGAAGAAGAGGTGTTAAATACTCAAGAAAGAGGTACACTATAATGGAGATTACTTTAACACACTATATAGTACTATCTACAATACTATTTGCTATTGGTTTAATTGGTGTAATGCGTCGTAAAAATCTTTTAATGCTATTTTTTGCTACAGAGATTTTACTTAACTCTGTGAATATTGCTTTTGCAGCTATTTCACACTATTATGGTGACTTTACTGGACAGATGTTTGCATTTTTTGTAATTGCAATTGCTGCTTCAGAAGTTGCAGTTGGATTGGGATTACTTATTGTTTGGTATAAACGTACAGGTAATATCGATTTAGATCAAATGACAACGATGCGAGGATAATTTTATGGAAATGTATTTATATATTGCACTCTTTGCACCACTAGTTGGTTCACTGTTTGCAGCACTCTTTGGAGCAAGTAAAAAGACACTTTGGGCTGGTTTAGTTCCATCAGGTCTCCTTTTTGCATCTTTTGTTAGTAGTGCTATTTTATTAGTAGATGTTATTCATGGAAACACAGTACATGTAGAGATGATGACATGGATGGCAACAGGAGATTTATATATTCCTTTTGGATTTGTTGTTGATCAAGTAAGTGTTACTATGATGATGGTTGTTACTACAGTATCAACAGTAGTTCACGTTTACGCAATTGGCTATATGGATCATGATAAAGGATTTAATCGTTTCTTCTCATGGTTATCTGCATTTGTTTTTTCAATGCTTGTTCTTGTAATGAGTGACAACTTTGCTGGACTATTTATTGGTTGGGAAGGTGTTGGTCTATGTTCATGGGGACTTATTGGTTTTTGGTATCACAAAGAGAGTGCAACGTGGGCAGCTAATGAAGCTTTCATTATGAACCGTATTGCTGACTTGGCGATGCTTATTGGTATTTTCTTAATTTATTGGAATACAGGATCACTTCAATATGACATAGCATTTGATATAGCTCCAACACTATCTCATGACACATTAGTAATGATTGGAATTTTTCTTTTCATCGGTGCTATGGGTAAATCAGCACAATTTCCACTTCATACTTGGTTAGCTGATGCAATGGAGGGTCCAACGCCAGTTTCTGCACTTATTCACGCAGCAACAATGGTAACAGCTGGGGTATATTTAGTAATTCGCTCAAACCCAATTTATGACCTTATTCCAGAAGTTGGATATTTCATAGCAAGCTTAGGTGCATTCGTTGCAATTTTTGCAGCAACTATGGCACTAGTTAATCGTGATATGAAGCGTATTATTGCTTACTCAACACTATCTCAATTAGGGTATATGTTTGTAGCAGCTGGACTGGGCGCTTATTGGATTGCACTGTTTCATTTAATGGCACATGCATTCTTTAAAGCACTTCTATTTTTGGGTGCTGGTAATGTTATGCATGCTATGCATGATGAGTTAGACCCTGTTAAAATGGGTGGATTGAGAAAATCAATGAAGTGGACAATGATTTTAATGACATTAGCTTCAGTTGCACTTGCAGGTATTTGGCCATTAGCTGGATTCTTCTCAAAAGATAAAATTTTAGAAGTAGCGTTTAGTGGTGAGCATTACATACTATGGGGAACACTATGGGTAACAGCTGGATTAACTGCATTTTACTCATTCAGACTTATTATGCTTGCATTCTTTGGTGAAGAGAGACATCTTAAATTTGGTATTCACCCACACGAAGCGTACAAATATATGTTATGGGCAATGAGTCCACTAGCAGTGTTAGCTGTAGTTGCTGGATGGTTTGAACATCAGTTTGTAGAGTTTGTAACTGTACTACTTCCAAACTTTGAGTTCCATACACATCATGTTGAAGCTATATTAATTGCAGTTACGTCAATGATTGCTTTAGGTGGTATTTTAACTGCAATAATTATGTACAAAAATGGTCCATTAGATACTAAGTATGAGAAGACATTCTTGTATAAACTATTTATTAACCAGTACTATATTCCACAACTTTATGAAGAGTTGTTTGTTAAAACATACAGAGAGTTATCAACAATCTTCTGGAAACAGATAGATATGAAAATAGTTGATGCAACTGTAGATGGTGTTGCATCTATCTTGTATAAAACAGGTGATGGTACTCGTGGTATGCAAAGTGGTAACCTATCTACCAACCTTAAGTGGATGGTTCTTGGTTTAGTTGTTTTATTATCATTAGTTATTGTATTTATTGTTTTAAATACATTACAACTAGTGTAAGGGAGTTTTTATGACAGAAAATCTTTTAACGATTTTAATATTTTTTCCAGTTCTAGCGGCAGTTCTTGGATTTGTAGTTAATAGTGAGAGTATTCGTGCTTATGGTATTACTGTAGCGGCTATTGAGTTTGTTTTATCACTTCTTTTATGGGTTGGTTTTGATCCAACAGCAGTTGGAATGCAGTTTGTAGAGCAACATGCTATTATCCCATCATTTGGTATTAGTTATCTTCTTGGTATAGATGGCATATCAATGTTTATAATTATTTTATCAACATTTTTTACAATGATTGGTATTGCATCACTAGGAGAGACTAAAAACATTAAGAGTATGATTTTAACACTTCTATTTTTAGAGATGACAATGGTTGGTGTTTTCTCAGCTCTTGATGCAATTATGTTCTATATTTTTTGGGAACTTTCACTTGTACCAATGTTATATATCATAGGTGCATGGGGTGGACCACTGAGAATTTACGCTTCGGTTAAATTCTTTTTATACACTTTTATGGGTTCACTTGTCATGTTAGTTGGAATGCTTTTCATGGCATATTTTTACTACCAAGCAACTGGAATGTGGAGCTTTTCACTTTTAGAGTGGTATAGATTAGTTCTTCCTGAAAATATTCAGTTATGGCTTTTTGCAGCATTTTTTATGGGATTTGCTATCAAAGTACCTATGTTTCCATTTCATACATGGTTACCATATGCACACGGTCAAGCACCAACAATTGGTTCAGTAATATTAGCAGCAATTTTACTAAAGATGGGAACATACGCATTTGTACGTTTCTCACTTCCTCTATTTCCAGATGCGGCAGTATTTTTTATGTTTCCAATTGCAATTATAGCAATTATTATGATTGTCTATACAGCTATGATTGCCTATGCTCAAGAAGATATTAAGCAAGTCGTAGCATACTCATCTGTTTCACATATGGGTGTTATTATTTTAGGAACATTTGCTCTAAATGTAGAGGGTATTTCTGGTTCTGTATTTTTAATGATAGGTCACGGTGTCGTCTCTGGCGCACTCTTCTTACTAGTAGGTGTAATTTACGATAGAAGACACACAAAAATGATGAGTGAGTTTGGTGGAATTGCATCAGTAATGCCACGCTATGCAATTATTTTTGGTATTATGATGATGGCATCAGTTGGACTTCCTTTAACAATTAACTTTGTTGGAGAGTTTTTAAGCTTATTAGGTTTTTATAAGCAGTCTCATATTTTAACACTACTTGCTGGAACTGCAATTATTGTTGGAGCAATCTATATGTTAGCTGCATACAAAAAAATGTTCTTTGGTGATGTTACAAATGAGAAAAACAGTAATTTACCAGATGTTAATGCAAGAGAACTTAGCGCTCTTATTCCATTAGTGGTGTTAGCAATTTGGTTAGGTGTATATCCTAAACCAGTGCTTGAACCAATTAATAACAGTGTTGAATCTATTGTTCAACTTATGCATGAGAAAGCACAAACAAAAGAAGCAAAAATTAGAATTCCATCTTTAGTGGAAGAGATAGTTATTGTGAAGGAGACAAAATAATGTTAGAGCCAATTAATATATCATTAGCGTCTTTAAATATTATGACATTGGCACCAATGCTTATAGCAATTGTTGGTGCATTAACAATACTTGTAATTGATCTTTTTAAAGAGGGAATGCATAAATCAATTTATGTAATGATTGGTTTACTCTTTCTATTACTAGATTTTGGTGCAGTTTTAAACAGTGCAGGTGTATTTGAACAAAATGGAACTGTATTAGGTTTTTTCAATGTAATCTTAATTGATGGTATAGCGATTATATCAGAGTTGATAATTGTTGGTGCATCAATGCTGTTTTTACCATTAGCACTTACATCAAAACGTTTCCATGAGTTTAGCTATTCTGAGTTCTTTGCACTATTTTTATTTGCAGTAGCTGGCTTTCAATTTATGGTTACAAGTGACAATTTAATTATGATTTTCGTAGGTTTAGAGACATCTTCACTTGCACTTTATACATTAATTGCGCTTCATAATAGAAAAAAATCGTTTGAAGCAGCTGTTAAATACTTTACTATGGGAGCATTAGCTGCTGGATTTTACAGTTTTGGTGCTATGATTTTTTACGCAGTAACAGGTTCTGTTGAAATTAACCAAATTGCAACTGTATTAAATGCAGATGGCTTCTCTAATATTGGATATGTACTAGTAGGTTTCATT
>JAYEGD010000135.1:0-13694 GCA_034658915.1 Campylobacterota bacterium
TTTAAAAGATTCATCTTCTGCGTTGAACTTCACTTAACGATGCTAGCATCGCCAAGTAAAGTTCGCCTTGAATCTAAACCTTTTAAATGTTGTTGAATATGTCATCTATTATGGTCAGGCACTTAACATCGGTTACTTTAAATAACCGTCATTATCTACTTTTAATAGGTACATATCTTTGTTGTGATTGTTGGTATTTTTTGTATATCCTGTAATTACAAAACCATCTTTTACTTTGGCAATAGCATTTCCTACTTTGTCATATTGGCTAGCGTATGTTCTTTTCCAGATAGTATTTCCACTTTTATCTACTTTAATAAGTAAAATTCCCTTTTTATAGTTTTTAGTATCTTTTGTAGTGCTAAGAATTACATAGCCATCAGCTACTTTAACTACACCCATTCCCTCGTCATCTTCTCTTGTTCCATGGTTGTGTTGCCAAACAAGACCACCATCTTTGTCTATTTTTGCTATATAGACATCTTTTTTACTCTGTCTTGCACTTTTTGATGTTCCAACAATTAAGTAGTTGTCTCCATGAGCTTGAATTACTTGAGATGCAATTTCATCTTTTTTATGACCAAAAATATTGTGCCAAACTTGCTTACCGCCCTCATCAATTTTGACTACATAAGCATCTTTATTTCCATGACCCCAACTCTCAGTCTCTCCAACAAATACAAAGCCATCTTTTACTTTAATGATGGAGTTTGCTTTATCTATCTTTGCTCCACCAAAAAGTTCCTCCCAAGTGTGTTGACCATTTGTGCTAATTGCAGCTAAATAACAGTTATTTTCAGAGTTGAAAAATTTAATGTGATTTTCAGAGCCTGCAATCATTACATGTGAATCATTTATTTTAGCGATTGATTTACCAATATAGCGATCATCAGAGTCTGAATAGTAACCATTTTGCCACTGCAATTTACCATCTTTTGTAATTCTAGCAGCATAAATACTTTGGTCTTTATTACCAAAACTACGCGTATTTCCTGCTAAAATAAAACTATTTCCCATCTCGATAACTGCATTTGCAACATCCTCACCAGCTCCACCATAAGTAGCAGACCACTGTTTATTACCGAAATAGTCAGTTTTTACAACAAAAACATCATTTTGTCCAGAGCCAAAACTTTCAGAACTACCAACTAAAAGAAGCCCATCTTTAAGAGGTAAAATAGCATTTCCAACCTCCGTGTAGCCACCACCAAAGTGTGTCTCAAAAGTTGGTTTTTCATTAGGACGTAATAAAATAGTGTCTAAGGATTTTTTATCTACCCAGCCATTTAGTGTTAAATCAGCACTAGAGTAACGTACTTTACACCAAAGAACACTCTCTTTATTACTTCTACACTTAACACGTTCAAGGTTTCCACTCTCACTAGAGACGCTTGCCACTACAGTAGAGCTAGGATTTGATTCAGAAAATATTTCTAAAAAAGTACCATCTTCTGTTTCCATAATACCTGCAAATAGACTTGATGCTAACGCTGATGCAATTAAAATTGATTTCATAAAAAACTCCATACATATAAATATTACCTATATAATACTGCAAAGAATATATAAGATTATTTAATGTTTCAAAAACATCTACATGTAGTTGTTTACCTGTTTCTGTAATGCACATTTTTATCTTTATGTATAGAGCGTCTCCAAATTCGTATCTGCAAGTATCAAAGTGTTTAATTTCAAAAACAGTAAAAAAGTGGAGATTCACTCTCAGGGGTGTAATTATGATTTCTACGATTTGTTATCTGCAATATCGAATAAGTTTAACTCTTTTTTATATTTAATATATTGTTTATACTTTTTATTCGCTCTATCAACAATTTCCTTTTGCTCTATTTTTGAAATATTTGGGATAGATATAGTACATAAATCATCATATCTTAATGACTGTCTAACTGACCCAAATGATCTTTCTTTAATATTTTGTATTCCTTCTTGACTTTTTAAACATAAAAATACATATTCTGGTAAAAAATTATCGTCTATAACTTTAAATGTAACATACATTTTGCTAACTGCTACATTTTTCTTTGTTAAATTAATACTTAATGAACCAGTATTAGCACGAGATGGATTATATGCTATTGATTTCTTATTAACTACTTTATAATCTTCATTTGTTTCTGATGTAACAGACATAAATGAATCGCCCCAATATGCTTCACCACTAATAATTCCATAAAAATCATGTTTTGTAACTGTAACTGTTTCATATAAAGCAGTATTCCTAATTCTTTCTTCTTCTAATAAATCTTTTAGTAAAATATAATTTTCTGGTATTTCATTGAAATATTTAAACCATATAAACGAATAATTATCATTATCGATAATTTTATTTGTTTCTATTTCATAAGTTGCATATGAATTATCAAAATTATATTCTTCCAAATCATTAACTTGATTTGTAATTTTTCTTCTTCTTTGAGTTAAAGTAAATCCATCATTTTTAATTCTTGTATATTTAATAGTATTAACTTTTTTGTTATTTAAACCTTGTAGTACCAGAACAGAAGCCTTTGCTTCTGTATATGGTAAAAAAACACCAGAAGGTAGGGATATAATTTGTTTTAATAAATTGTTTTCTATTAAATACTTTCTAAGACTTTTTAATTCTTTATTATTAAGTATTGATTCGGGAACAATAACGTAAGCTCTTGATGTTGAGTTTTTATTTAAAGAATTAATAATATGCTGTATAGATTGAGAATTACCGTTATCATTTAAAAGTGAATATAAAGATGTTGCTGTACCTTCTAAATTAAAAGGGATATTAGTGATAATTATATCAAATTTTTCTTTTTCTGGATTCAGCAGAGTGTCTTGTTGTTTTATATTGCTATGCCCATCACCTGTTAAAATCATATTCATTTTAGCAATTTTTGCATTTGATGATATTTCACTTCCATAGACAGTATTTTCTTTTAAATCTTTTAATACATTTTCAGTTAAAAAACCTTGTTCAATTAAATTATCTCGAATATGATTAAAAGCAGAAATTAACACTCCTCCCGTTCCACAAAATGGGTCATATATTTTTTCACCATATTTTGGATTAGCAAGTTGTACTAAAAAATTCACTATGTGTCTAGGTGTAAAATATTCACCTAAATCATTATTTGATGTATTGTATTGTTGAATAAAATACTCAAAGGCATCACCTTTTATGTCAGTTTTAATTCCGCTTAAATTTAATTTATCTAGTTTATCGATAATTTGTTTTAAAGCTAATGTATCTTGTATAATTAATTTTGTAAATAAAGTTTCTTCATTTTGTTTATTAAAAATTGTTTCTAGCTTGTCAATTACAATATCATTAATATAATTTAGAAGTTCATCACCTTCTTTATTCTTATAACTTTCCCATTTTATATACTCAGGAATACTTTCGGAAATAATTTCATTATCTTCAGAGATTAATTTTAAAAATAGAAGATTTGAAAATTCAAAAAACCTTTCCATTCCTTTTGTTATTCCAGCTTTTCTTAGTTTTTGATTTGTAAAAGCAAAAACACCAATTAAATCTTCTTTAGAATTAATTGTGATACTAGCATCTTGATAGTTATTTGAATTTAATGATATAAACTGCTTATAAAATTCTTTATTTTTTACTGTATTAACTTCTAGTCCATTTAATAATAAATTTTCTTCATTTTCTACCCAATAACTTTTTGTTTGAAGACCATCAAATAATATTATAATTTTTGAACCTAATAATTTAGCATAATTTAATGCTTGTTCTTTTGTTTTTGCCAAATTCATATTTGGTTTTTTAGTTTCAATAATAATTTCAGGATAACTTGAAGTTTTATTTATATATAGACAAAAATCAGGCTGCAAAGCACCAAGTTTAATACTCTCTTCTTCTGTTCTTGTTTTTTGATGATACACATCTTTATTTTTATTCTGAAAGTTAATTTCCCAACCATTATCTAATAATTGTTGTTCTAGTAAATTCTCTATATCTCTTTCAAGTGCCATTTTGAACTCCTATCATGTTTAAAAGTATTTTGGCTTATTTTATTTTTTATGAGTAAAAATATGTCAAATCGCAATACTTTTATACAAAATATATTATTTTTTACAATAATTGATGATTTTATCTATTTTTTACTAAGCTTCATATAAAGTATAAAATTTGCTTTTTCAGATAATGGTCGAGCTTAGGAGCTACACTCCTGCAGTTCAATTTCCACTTTTCTCCTCATACTTGTTATATCTTTGGGGTTAGTCTCTGTTTTTCCAATAGTTTGGTTTTCTATTTAGTTGCATAACGGCTAAATAATAATTTCATTGCCTCTTTGATAGTAGATTATTCCAAAAGGAAAACGATTTGTTAAACATCTTCGTATTTCTCCATCTAATTTATGCCATGAAGTTGGGAATTCTAAAATTCTTTGGATTGTTTTTTGAACTTCGTATGCAAACTCTGAACCAAGATTTGTTTTACACTCTTCATAATAATTAACTGAAGCATTTAGTTCAAGTTCAGCATCTGTATGAAATGAATATTTTATCTACTAGTTTACTCTTTTTGCAATTTTTTTAAAAACTTCATTTCCCTCAATTAAGGTTACAGAATTTGATTCTATTTCATTTTTTCTTTTATTTACTTCTTTTATCCATAGTTCATCTATTGAACTGTTTGATGGAGTAATACTAGCTAATATTTTATCAACAATTTTAGTTTTTAAATCTATTGGTAAAATATCTATCTCATCAAAAAGTTGTTCTTGTTTTAAAGCCAACATAATAAAATCCTTTTTTATGATTGTGCATCATTTTATCCAAATAATGTACAATTTTTTATAAGTATTGCTAAGCCACATCACTCGTCCCATCTCTTTTGAGATGGAATTATCTATTTCTATAATGCACATCTTTATCTTTATGTACAGAGCGTCTCCAAAAGTGATTAACTGCATAATATGCTAAGATTGAGCCAAAAAATGAGTACAATAATGCACCAAAATACATAGGTATAAAAATATCATCAAGATTATTTTGAAACCAATCTAGTGTTAACTCTACGTTTTCAATGCTCATTCCCAAAACAAACGCACCAGTTACGTACTCCATATAGTACATAAATGGCATTGTAATTGGGTTGCTTAACCAACACATTGCTAGTGCTATTGGTACGTTAAAGCGAACAAATGGTGTGACAGCTAAAACTGCTAACATCTGAAAAGGCATTGGAATAAATGCGATAAATAGACCAATTAGAACAGCTCTTGCAATCATTTTTCTATTAGCAGAGAGGTAGTCTGGTGAAACTTTGTACTTTTTTGCAAATTCAATTAGTTTGTCATGTTTACTTACTTTTTTTAATTTTTTCCTAATCACAAAGTTACCCTTTCAAAATTTCAGCAACTTCTTTAGCATGGTATGAGATGATGATATCTGCACCTGCACGTTTAAAGCCTATCATAGTCTCCATAAGTACACGTTCATAATCAATTAAATCTGCTTTTTGTGCTTGTTTTAACATTGCATACTCTCCGCTTACATTATATACTGCAAGAGGAAGTGAAGTAGAGTTTCTAATATCTCTAACTACATCTAAATATGCAAGAGCAGGTTTTACCATTAAAATATCTGCTCCTTGAGCCTCATCTGCTATACTCTCATTAATGGCTTCACGTCTATTTGCTCCATCCATCTGGTATGACGCTCTATCTCCAAAACTAGGAGTTGAGTCTGCAACATCTCTAAATGGTCCATAGTACCCACTAGCAAATTTAGTTGAGTACGCCATAATAGGTAAATTTGGGTAGCCTCCCTCATCAAGAGCAAATCTTAGTGTTTGAATAATTCCATCCATCATACCCGATGGTGCTATCATATCTGCACCAGCTTTTGCATGAATAAGTGCTTGTTTTGCAGAGATATTTAATGTTGCATCATTGTTTACACTTTGAGTTACATTGTCAATTATTCCGCAGTGTCCATGGTCTGTGTATTCACAAAAACATAAATCTGTTACTACAAACATATCTGGGTGAACTTTTTTGATTTCACGAATTGCATTTGCAATAATTCCACAATCACACATTGCATCAGAGCCAATAGAGTCTTTAGTCTCAGGAATACCAAACAAAATTATTGAGTAAATTCCTAATTTTTTCAAATCATCTATCTCTTTAATCGCAATATCAATGCTCATTTGAAAAACACCAGGCATTGAAGATACCTCATTTTTAATATTTTCACCAAAATGGATAAAAAGTGGGTAGATAAAATCGTTAACAGATAGGGAAGTTTCACGCACCAAAGAGCGCAAAGTTGGGTTTAATCTTGTTCTTCTAAATCTTTGAAACATTGAAGTAAGCCTTTTTTGGTATAATTTTATCTTAAAAAAACTAAAGTAAGTAGTAAAATGAACATAACGATATCTGAAACTGCAAACCTACCAACCAAATATGGACAATTTAAGATTAAATCTTTTAAAGAGAATGAAAAAGAGCATCTAGCAATTTACAAAGAGCCACTAGAAGATGGCTTAATTGTAAGAGTTCATTCTGAGTGCTTAACAGGCGACGCTTTAGGCTCTCAAAAGTGTGACTGTGGAGAGCAACTATCTTTCGCACTAAATTTAATAGATGAAAAGTGTGGAATGGTAATCTACTTAAGACAAGAGGGTAGAAACATAGGTCTTGTAAACAAGGTCAATGCATACGCTTTGCAAGATAAGGGATTAGACACCGTAGAAGCAAACCATCAATTAGGTTTCAGTGCAGATGGGAGAACGTATGAGATGGTAAAGTTTATACTAGATCACTTTGGTATAAAAAGCATAAAGCTACTAACAAACAACCCATCAAAAATAAACTCCATAGATGGTGTTGAAATTATTGAACGTTTACCAATAATTATTGATTCAAATACTCATAATGAAAACTACTTGCAAATTAAAAAGAGTAAGATGGGGCATTTACTATAAAAATTAATACCAAAACTTAAATAGAAGAAGAATAATGGATAGATTAAGCAAAGAACAAGCACTAGAATTGATAAAAAATGCAGACTTAAAAGAGCTGGGTCGCATGGCAAGTAGGAGAAAAAAAGAGCTTCATCCAAAAGGTATTACCACATTTGTTGTAGATAGAAATATTAACTACACAAATATCTGCTGGGTGGATTGTAAGTTTTGTGCTTTTTATGCACATGAAAAAGATGAAAATGCCTATATTTTAACATTTGATGAGATAGATGCAAAAATTGATGAACTATTAGAGATTGGTGGAACACAAATTTTGTTTCAAGGTGGAGTTCATCCAAAACTAAAAATTGAGTGGTATGAGGATTTAGTAGAGCATATTCATACTAAATATCCAAATGTAACTATACATGGATTTTCATCTATTGAAATAGATTATATTGCTAAAGTATCACGCATAAGTGTTGAAGATGTTTTAACTCGTCTAAAAGCAAAAGGTTTAAGCTCTATTCCTGGCGCTGGCGCAGAGATTTTAAGTGACAAAGTAAGAGACATAATAGCTCCTCGTAAAATTGATGCAAAAGTGTGGATTGATATACATAGAAAAGCTCATAAACTAGAGATTAAATCAACAGCTACTATGATGTATGGGACACTTGAGAGTGATGAGGATATTGTAGAGCATTTAGATATGGTGCGAAACTTGCAAGATGAAACAGCTGGTTTTAGAGCTTTTATTATGTGGAGTTTTCAAAGCAAAAACACAAAGCTTCTTGAAGAGTTTCCAGATATGCAAAAACCATCTGCAAATAGGTACTTAAGACTTCTAGCAGTCGCAAGATTGTATCTTGACAATGTTAACAACATTCAGAGTTCATGGGTTACACAAGGTGCTTACATTGGTCAATTGGCTCTTCACTTTGGTGCAAATGACTTAGGTTCAACTATGATGGAGGAGAATGTTGTAAGTAGTGCAGGGGCATCATTTAGTCTTGCAAAAGAGGAGATGGTAGCACTTATTAAAGATATAGGTGAAACTCCAGCAATACGCGACACAGCTTACAACACTTTGGAGCTTTTTTAATGAAAATATTAATAACAATACTAATTTTAGGATATACAATAATGGCAGCAACAGTTCAAACACTACATGTAGATGGTACAAAGATACCTCTAATTCACGAAAAAGATAAAAGATTACCTCTTATTTCACTTCAACTAGTCTTTAAAAATAGCGGTGCTATAACAACACCATTAAATGCAGGGTTGGCAAAGTTAAGTGCAAAAATGTTAAATGAGGGAAGTAAAAAACTAGGAAGCGTAGAGTTTTCTCAAGCACTTGATGACAAAGCGATTCATTTAAGCGCTCATGCAGGAAATGAGACTTTGGTAGTTGAGTTAAGCTCACTTAAAGATCAGTTTAATGATGGAGTAGCACTTTTACAAGAGCTGCTTTATGAGCCAAACTTAAGTGAAGAGGCTTTTAAAAAAGTACAAACTATGACACTTGGTTCAATTAGCCAAAAAGTTAATGATTTTGATTATGTTGCAAGTGCATCACTCAAAAAAGTTCTTTTTGATGGTACACCTATGCAAGAGCCACAAATTGGAACTCTTGAGAGTGTTCAAAAAATCAGACTAAATGATGTTAAAAAATTTATTAAGTCTCACATCATTTTAGAAAATGCAATTTTTGTTATAGGTGGTGATGTCTCAAAAAGCGATGCATTAAACAGTGCGCTTAAAATTGCAAAGAGTTTAAAGCAGGGTAAAAGTGAAAAACTAGGTTTTTACAATGCAACTACGCAGACAAAAGATGAGGTTACGCTAAAACCAACACAACAAGCATACATATATTTTGGTTCACCATACTATGTTAAAGTGGATGATGAGAGCAGATATATATCTAATGTGGCTATGTTTATTTTAGGAAGCAGTGGTTTTGGAAGCCGTTTAATGGAAGAGATAAGAGTTAAACGTGGTTTAGCATACTCTGCTTATTCACGCGCTCATATTAGTAATACAAGTAGCTATTTCAGTGGTCATCTACAGACAAAAATAGAGTCTCAAAAAGAGGCAATTGACGCTGTTAAGGAGGTTGTTTCTAAGTTTATTAAAAAGGGTGCTACAAAAACTGAACTTAAACAAGCTAAGAAGTTTTTACTAGGAAGTGAGCCACTACGAAATGAGACAATATCTCAAAGACTCTCACGCTCATTTAATGAGTTTTATCAAGGTAAAGAGCTAGGCTCACATAAAAAAGATTTAGAGTTAATTGAGAAGCTAAAACTAAAAGATTTAAATAGATTTATTTCAGAGCATAAAGAGCTTTTAGAGCTGAGTTTTGCAATTGTTGATGCACCAAAAGAGTAACTATTTTGCACGTAAAATGAGCAAAGCCCATTTTACTACGTTACCACTATGGTTCTCTCAGCGAGAAGCTCAAATCACTAGTGATTTTTACAGTTTTTTCATATACACTAAATGGCTACGATGCAAATAGATAAAAAAGATGAAGAGAAGTTTAAGCGTTTAGGTATTGACTCCGCTCTATCATTAGCAACTATTGCGCCATCTTCTTATGAAGATAGGCAAATTTATCATCAAGTAGTTGAATCTGCTCAAATTATTGATGCAACAATTGAGAGAGTATCAAAAACTCCAAACAGTTTGCAAATTACATTTTATGCTCACAACCTATCTTGTAGAATACAAGGTGTTTTGTTTAAACCAAAGCCATATATGAGTAGAGCTTTTAATATTGATGAACGTGCTTACTTTTTTGGTAAAATAGGTACATCTCAAGGTCATTTTCAAATTTCTCATCCAATTAAAGTAACCCAAATAGGTACTCTTACTCCAAAGTACAAAACCACACTTCGTTCAGATGTTTTTAAAAGGTTGTGCGACAAATATATTACACAAGAGTATTTAAGTGAATTACCTCTACATGTAGTGCAAAATATTCTACAAATTCATAATCCAACTACTAATATTGTTGAAAATGGAGAATTTAAAGAGCCATATTTAGAGGCTCTTAAATTTACAGAACTTTATGAACATATGAAGCGTCTTCACAATAAAAGAAGATACTTTGACTCTATTACATGTAAAGCTTCTTCATATAGACTATGGGCAACAACTCTTCCATTCACGCTAACAGATGAGCAAATTAGTGCAATAGAAGATATTGAAAACGATTTAAACAAAAATGTTGCAGCAAAAAGAGTGGTTGTAGGAGATGTTGGTAGTGGTAAGACAATGGTTATCTTAGCAGCTGTTTTTATGAACTATCCAAATCGCTCTATTTTAATGGCACCTACTACCATTTTGGTTAATCAACTTTTTCAAGAGTCTAAAAAATTTCTTCCAACTCTTAAGATTGCACTTTTAACAAATAAGCATGAAGTAGAAAATTTAGACGATTATGACTTCATTATTGGAACTCACGCTCTTTTGTACAAAGAACTTCCTCTTTCATCTTTAGTGATGGTAGATGAGCAGCATAGGTTTGGAACAGCGCAAAGAAATCTTTTAGAGAAGCTAGTTAGCTCAAATGAAAAACGTCCACACTACATACAGTTTTCTGCTACACCAATACCTCGTACACAAGCGATGATTGATAGTGCATATATTGATGTGAGTCTAATTAAAAAGACACCTTTTAAAAAAGATATTGAGACATCAGTAATTCACAAATGTGACTTTTCAAACCTTATTTCACACATTAACACAGAGTTAGAAAAAGGTAATCAAATACTTATTGTATATCCTTTAGTAGAGCAAAGCGAGGCAATTAGCTATCAAAGTTTGGATGAGTCTAGTGAGTATTGGAAGAGTAGATATGATGGCGTATATGTAACACATGGAAAAGATAAAAATAAAGAAAAAGTGTTAGAAGAGTTTAGAGATAGTGGTCGTATTTTACTCTCAACAACAGTTGTAGAAGTTGGGATTTCACTTCCAAAATTAACAACGGTTGTAATTGTTGGAGCTGAGCGTTTGGGTCTCTCAACACTTCATCAATTAAGAGGTAGAGTAAGTAGAACAGGGCTTAAGGGATACTGCTTTTTATATACAAACTTGGAAAAATCAAAAAGATTAGATGAGTTTAGCAGATGTGAAAATGGTTTTGACATAGCAGAGTTAGACTTGAAATTTCGCTCTAGTGGGGACTTAATTGCAGGTAAAAATCAAAGTGGAAAAGAGTTTAAGTGGGTAGATTTGAGTAGCGATATAAATATAGTTCTTCAAGTAAAACAAATGATAAAAAATATATAATAGAGTATGAATAATATTAAACATAAAATGCCTAAAGAGTTTGTTCAAAAAGTAAAGAATATACTTGATAATAAAGAGTCTTTAAATGGCGAATTAAAACATACAAGTGAAGATGGTAAAGAGTGCTGGTTTCAAAATAGTGTTATGCCCATTTATGATGACAATGGTGCAAAGCTAGGTGAAGTTGTAGTAAGGTATGACATCACACAAAAAAAACACTTTGAAGAGTTGGCTATTACAGATGCTCTTACAAAACTCTACAATAGAAGACACTTTAATGACATTTTAACAAGAGAGATAAATAGAGCTTATAGAGATCAAAAAACTCTCTCATTTACCATTTTAGATGTAGATTACTTTAAAAAATATAATGATGCTTATGGGCATCAAGCAGGTGATGAAGTTCTTGTTAGTGTTTCAAAAACAATAAAAGAGTCTTTACATCGCGGTAGTGATTTTGCTTTTAGATTAGGTGGCGAAGAGTTTGGTGTTATTTTCTCTGGAGTTGATGAAGAGTATTCTGTGGAGTTTGTAGAGCGAATAAGAGCTAATATAGAAGCTCTTAATATTGAGCACTCTAACTCTCAAGTAGCAAACCATATAACTGCATCATTTGGTCTATTGGTTGTAGATTTTTCTCAAGAGAGTGTAGATGAACATGGCTTTTACACAATGGCTGATGATGCACTCTATAAGGCTAAGAATAGTGGAAGAAACAGGGTCTCATTGTATGAAAATGAGGAGCTAGAGTTTTTTTAGTTAAGAATTGATGTTACGAATTTTAGTGTGTAACATCAATAGAGACATCCACTTTTAACTCTTGAAAAACAGCATTTTTTCCATCATAACTAAGTTTTGATGGGGTTAAGTAGTTTACTTTAGGATTTCCAGCGTAGATTAAAATACAATCATCTCTTAAATTTTCATCTATCTTTACATGTAAAATAGACTCTCCCACACTCGATATAACTTTAATTAAACTCATATCTTTTATGTTATGAGATGAGTTTATGTAAGCAAACTCATCTATTTGAAATTGAGTATTCAGGCTTTTTTTACTCTTTGAAGTTAATAAAAAGAGCTTTTCATCTAAGTTTAATTCTGAGTCTATCTCATCTAAAAATTCAAACTCTATATCATCTTCATAAGGAATTTTAGCTCTATTTTTTACAACTAATGAGTCACTACATGTAGTAGTAAAAGATTTGAAATACTCTATGTACTCATCTTCATTTTTTAGCTCTAAGCTTAGCTCTTTTGCTAAAAATGAGCTAAATTCATACTCACTAATACCAAAATCTTCATCTCTTACCTTTGGCATTAAAAAGGCTTCATTTGAGCCATAAGAGAATCTAATATCATTTTTTCCTAGAAATGTTTTTGCAGGTATTACTAAGTTAGCTAGCTTAGAGGTCTCATTTTCATAAAGCCCAAAGTAGATAACAAATTCACTTTTTTCAAGAGAGCTTTTAACTTTAGAACTATTTGGCATAGAGCCTAGAGGGTTTGCACCTTGAATAAAAACTAAGTTGTAGTTCTCAAAATTACATGTAGCTTTTGGAGTCTCTTTTTTAATTGTTGCAAAAGGTGATTTAATACCATTCATGCTGTTCGATAAAAAGCTTACACCAGAACCCTCTTTACCAAACAGACCAAGAAGTGCGCCAATTGCATCTATTGCTCTTAGTACGTCTGCACCATCACTATATTTTTGAGCACCAAGACCAACTAATATTGAACATTTTTTATTTTTAATGAGGTTTAGAAATGTACCAATTTGTCCAAGGGTGACATCAATGTCTGCTAGGGTCTGTTTTATTCTAACTGTTTGAGTTAGCTCATAAAACTCCTCATAATCATCACAAAACTCTTTTAAGAACTCAATATCTTCTATGCCATCTATTATGATAAATCTTGCTATTAAAAGCGCTAAAAACATATCTGAGTGAGGTTTAATTTGAATAATAGGTCTGCACTTTTCGCTAATGCAGTCTCATATGGGTCAATTACTATTACTTTTTTATCTTTAATAATTGGCAACATATGAGAGTTTGTAGTGTGAATGTTTCGTCCCCAGACAACTACTACTTCACTCTTTTGAATCTGCTCAGGTGGTAGCACTAAGTTTTGACCTCTACTAGCAACAATCCCTGCATTTCCAGCGCCATCGCAAAGTGAACCACTCGCTTTAACACTACCATCTACTTGAGCGAAAATATGTTTTGTAACACTTTGCATAGCGCCTAAGTTTCCACTACCTTTAAAGTAGAGTTTTGAGCTACTAGATGTAATCTTATCTTTTACTACAAGTAGAGCCTCATCTAACGAAATTTCTTGATTGTTTAGTGTTGGTTTTGTAATGAAGTTTTGCTGACGAAAGTTGTTAAGGTGAGGACAAAGTGAGCCATTTGTGTAGGCATGCTCTTTGTCACCATGAAGTTTTGACTCCTTTAGTACAACTCTA
>JAYEGD010000136.1:0-13674 GCA_034658915.1 Campylobacterota bacterium
CTACGTCAAATGCTTCTTTAAACTCTTTAATATTCTCATATTGTGATGGTATCATACTAAGGTTTGAAGCATTTTTAATAAAGTATATCCATTTATCTAATATGCAGTTTAGTGTGTGTAGCTCTTTTTCAAATTTTGGTAACTCTATAAAGCTAAACTCAAAATCATCTAAATCTTGACTATTAGTCTCTTGATTAATTATTAGGTGTCTTGATATATAATTGACATTATCAAATATATTAAAATTTAGTATTCCAATAAAATATACTTTTTTAAGAACTGTATAGTCATTTCCTTTTGGAAGTTGTGAAACATAAGCTTTAGATGTGTAGTATAGACTTCTTTTAGTAAAATCTCCTAAATCTTTTTTTTGCATCTCAACTATAAAAGTTTCGCCCATCTTATTTGTGGCTTTTATATCTAGTATAGTCTCTTTAAGATCTGGTATTCTAGGTACTTGATAAGGGTTAGCCAAAGTTACATCAACTATTGCTTTTTCATCTTTAAAATCTAAAGTAGCATTTAAAAAAGATATTAATATATTTTTATGATTCTCATCTCCAAATATCTTTTTAAATGCTAAATCATTTTTTGGATCTGCAAACTTCATATTTTTTCCTTTTTTATAATGATAGCATAACAGTCTCTCTTTTAAGAGACTCAAACTTTTTACAAGCACTCTCAAATGCTTGGGTCTCTCCTACAATAAAACACATATTTTTCGCTCTTGTAATTGCCGTGTAGAGTAGTTTCGTGTTGTGCATTATGTAGTGTGAAAAACTCATAGGAATAACTATTACCTCATACTCCATACCTTGAACTTTATGAATTGTTAGTGCATAAGAGAGGTTTAAATATGTTGAGAGTTGTGAGTTTTCATACTCCACTACCAAATCTTCATTTGGGTAAAAGACATAAACCTTATGCTCATCTTCATCTATTTTAAAAAGCAATCCACTCATACCGTTAAAAATTCTTCTTTTTGCACTCTCATCCCCATCTTTAAACTCTTGAGATGTGTATGAGGTTAAATTATCGTTTTTTACATGTATTACTTTGTCCATTAACCTAAACTCTTTAAAGCCCTTCTTTATAACTTTAGCAGGGTTAGGATTAAAGTACTCTTGTAGCACTTTGTTTAAGTTATCTACTCCTAAAACCCCTGCTCTCATAGGGGTGATAATTTGAAAATAGTTAATATATTTCAAAATCTCTTTACTCTTTAAAAACTCTCTTGCTTGCGGGATGTACTCTAATGCCAAATAGCCAATTTTACTTAAAATTGCTTGTGTATTTAACTCTCGCTCATTTACAAAATCTTTTTGTGAGAGACTGTTTTTCATACTGTAGTAGTTGTCTATGCTAACATCAAAAAAGTGAAAATCTTCATAGTTGGCTTTGTATGATGGAACTACACCCTTTCTAATATCGTTTGCTATTAGAGCAATTGCTTGGTTTTCATGTTGTCTGTAAATTTTTGTTAGTTTTACAGTTGGAACTAAGTTTAAACCAATAATATCACTTAGCACATTTCCAGCACCAATTGGAGGTAGTTGTGCATCATCTCCAACAATAACCATGATTGATTCTTTAGAAATTTTAGAGACCAGTTTTGCAAAAAGTGTAGAGTTTATCATTGAGGCTTCATCTATTAAAACAACATCATAAGGCATTGTCTCTTGTTTATCATGCTTCATTAAAAGCGACTGTATTGTAGCGCTTTCAAACCCAGTTGTATCTCCAATTCTTTGAGATGCAATTCCACTAAGCGCGCATGTAATAGTTCTATTTTTAAGATATTTTGTTGTTAGAAGCTCTAAAATAGTTCTTGAGGTGGTGCTTTTACCAGTTCCAGCGTAACCAACAAGGCAGAGTATTGCAACTCCACTGTTTATGAGTTCAACTGCCTCTTTTTGCTCTTCACCTAAATTCAAATCACTATTTTTTAAAAATTCATCTAAATCTTTCACTAGAGGACTATTTTTTATTTTGGCACGTTTTTTGAAACTATCATAAATTAATTTCTCAGAATCATAAAGACGTTTAGGGGAGAGCATTGAAGAGCCAAACTCTATAATTTGATTCTCATTAATTAACTCCAATAAAATTACATCATAAAGAGTCTCTTTTTCATAAAAATTTAACATTTCATTTAGTTTTTTGAAAAGTGTATGCTTGGCAACAGTGCTATTTCCCTCACTTTCACAAATTTCAAAAAGTGAGTACTCCATAGCACTTGCAATTCGGTGTTCATCTTCTACATGTAGTCCCATTTTAAGAGCTATCTCGTCTGCTATTTTAAAGCCAATACCACTAACTCTTGTTAAAATATATGGATTTTTCTCTATCGCTTTTTTTGGCTCTTTAATATCTTTAAAGTAGATTGCAATATTTTTAAGAAGTGTAGAGTTGACTCCAAAAGGTGTCAAAAATTCGCCTAAATTTTTTAGTGAACGAAACTCTTTCCATGAAGTTTGAATTTTTTCTAATCTTCCTTTTTTAATACCTTTATGATCTAAAAGCAACTCAATATTATTGTCTAAAATATCTGTTAGTCCATCAGTTCCATACTTCTCAATCAACTCAGCCGAGAGCTTTGCTGTGAACCCTTTTACAACTCTATTTAAGAAGAAAAATAGCTCATTTTGATTAACCTTGAGTATTTCAAACTTAAAAGTATCGCCATATTTTGGATGAGAGACAGTTTCACCTTGAAGCGTCACAGCAGAGCCAACCAAAGTAGAAATTTCACTATCTAAATAGTGTCCACTTATTTTTAGCTTATCGCTACAAGAAGCTATAAAAAACCCCTCACTCTCATAAACAATACTCTCAACTTGCACAATAACTGTTTTCATAGCTAGCATTTTATCTAAAATTACTATCTTATTAATTTTATAAGGCAATATGAGCTATAATTTACGCAATTTTTTTACAGGATATTACCTTGAGCAAACCACTAGAAAACATTGATGAAATTTTAAAACAACATAAATTGTCACAAGTTGATTATGTGCATATTAAAGAGATTCTAAAGCGTGAGCCAAATATGGTTGAAATTGGAATTTTCTCAGCTATGTGGAGTGAACATTGTAGCTATAAGTCATCTAAGAAGCACCTATCTGGTTTTCCTACAAAAGCTCCTTGGGTAATTCAAGGTCCAGGCGAAAATGCTGGTGTTATTGACATTGGCGATGGCTACGCAGCTGTTTTTAAAATGGAGTCTCATAACCATCCATCATTCATAGAGCCATATCAAGGTGCTGCTACTGGTGTTGGTGGAATTATGCGCGATGTTTTCACAATGGGCGCACGTCCTGTTGCTTCACTAAATGCACTTCGTTTTGGTAATGTTACTAAAGACAATGACGTAAGCTCACACCAACGCTACTTAGTTCGCGGTGTAGTAGATGGAATTGGTGGTTATGGTAACTGCATGGGTGTCCCTACAATTGGTGGAGAGGTTAGTTTTGATGACTGCTACAATGGAAACATCTTAGTAAATGCTTTTAACTTAGGAATTGCAAAAAGTGATGAGATATTTTTAGGAATTGCTGAGGGCGTTGGAAATCCTGTAATGTATGTTGGAAGTAAAACAGGTCGCGATGGCTTAGGTGGAGCTGTTATGAGTAGCGATAGCTTTACTGATGAGTCAAAATCTCTTCGTCCTACTGTTCAAGTAGGTGACCCATTTACTGAAAAACTACTACTAGAGGCTTGTTTAGAACTTTTCAAAACAGACTATGTAATTGGTATTCAAGATATGGGAGCAGCTGGACTAACTTCTAGTGCATTTGAGATGGCAGGACGTTCAGGATCTGGAATGATTATGAATTTAGACAAAGTTCCAGCTCGCGAAGAGGGTATGACACCTTATGATTTCATGCTTAGTGAGTCTCAAGAAAGAATGCTACTTTGTGCTAAAAAAGGTAGCGAGCAAGCAATTATTGACATTTTTGAAAAGTGGGATTTAGACGCGGCAGTCGTTGGTGAAGTAACTGAGACTGGAAGAATGGAGCTATTTTGGCATGGAGATAAATGCGCAGACGTTCCAGTTGACCCTGTAAGTGAAGAAGCACCAGTCTTGGATAGACCAACCGCTAAACCTGCATATTTAGAGAAAATTCAAAATGTTAGTGTAGATGATTTTGACAAAGTTTCAAATCAAGAAGCATTTGAGAAGATGATTAACTCAATGGAAGTAGTAGATAAATCATGGATTTACACTCAATATGACTCAATGGTACAGACTAACACAATTAAAAATGGTGGAATGCTAGACTCATCTGTAATTCGTGTAAAAGAGAATGGAAAAGCACTCTCAATGAGTAGTGACTGTAATGTTAGATATTGCTACATTGACCCTTATAAGGGTGCAGCAGCGGCTGTTGTAGAGAGTGGAAGAAATGTTGCCATGAGTGGTGCAACTCCAAAAGCAATAACAGATTGTCTAAACTATGGAAATCCTGAAAACCCTGAAGTTATGTGGCAATTTGCTCAAGGTTGTTTAGGAATTAAAGAGGCGTGTGCTGCACTTACTACTCCTGTAATTGGTGGTAATGTTTCACTTTACAACGAGACAAATGGTGTGTCTGTATATCCTACTCCTGCAATTGCAATGGTTGGTGTAAATGATGATGAGAATAGAGTATTAAAGTCTAGCTTTAAAGCAGATGGTAATGTGCTATTTTTAATTGGAAATGGAACAACAAGCTTTGGTGGCTCTTTGTATATGAAAGAGCTTTATGACAATGTTTCAGGAACTTTGGCAGAGATTGACTATGAAGCAGAGTTAAAACTGTGGAGTGTAGTTATTGAAGCAAATAAAAAATCACTCTTAGAGAGCGCTAAAGATTTAAGTAGTGGTGGCTTAGCAATTGCAACTGCTAAAATGTCAGCAACATCTAAACTTGGATGTGAACTACATGTAGAGCTTAAAGATGGTAGAGATATTTTTGCAGAGGGTTCATCTTTAGCAGTAGTAGAGATTAAAAGTGAAAATGTAGAAGAGTTTACAAAAATGCTAGATGGTCTAAACTCTGTTAAGATTGGAACAGTAGGTGGCTCAAACTTTACACTTAATGATGTTTCAGTTAGCATGGACAAATTAGAAGACATCTACTTCAATACTTTCAAAAGAGTAATAGAACAAGATATATAGGTTGCTACCTTTAGAAGTTCTCTACAAAGATGAACACTACATAGCAATTAACAAGCCAACTGGCTTGTTAGTTCATAAATCTCCAATTGACAAAAAAGAGACTCTCTTTGCACTTCAACAACTACGTGACCAAATTAATCAATATGTTTACCCAATTCATCGTCTTGACAAGCCAACATCTGGTGTAATTCTTTTTGCTCTTAGCTCTGAGGCTGCATCAAAAATTTCTAAGCAGTTTCAAGAACATACAATCATTAAAGAGTACATTGCACTTGTTCGTGGATGGGTAGATGAGAGTGGTTTTATCGATTATGCACTCTCTATAAAACTAGATAAAATAGCAGACAAAGGAAAGGTGGCAGGTGAACCACAAGAGGCACAGACACAATATGAGTTAATTAAAAAATTCACTCTACATGTAGAGGTAGATAAGTACCCAACATCACGCTACTCACTTGTGAAACTTCTTCCAAAAACAGGAAGAAAGCACCAACTACGCCGTCATATGAAACATATTTCTCACCATATAGTGGGCGACACCAAATACGGAAGAGGTGAACACAACAAAATGTTTAGAGCCAATTACAGTATAAACAGATTAATGCTAATGGCAACATCTCTGAAATTTTTTCATCCATATAAAAATGAAGAGATAGAAATTAGTGTAAATTTAGATGAAGAGTTTAAAAACTTTTTTTAATTATGAAGATACAACCACATGATTTTTTATTAAATCATATTTACGGTATAATTTTCAAAAATTCAAAGCAAAGGGTATATTATGCAAGCTAATTTTGTACTTGATAGTAACGAGCTTGATTATTCTTTTATTGATAAACTTAAAGTAATGTTTCAAAATAAAAGGATAGAGTTAGCAATTACTGAGACGGATGACACTAAGCATCTTAATGACTCCAGTTATAACAAAGAGATGCTATTGACATCTATATCCAATATTGAAAACAGTAAAAATCTCATTGTTGCAGATTCAAAACTGTTTCAATGAAACAAGTTATTTTTGAAGGTTTTGCTTTTACTGACTTCACAAACTGGTCAGTAGAGGATAAAAAAATATATAAGAAGATTATAACTCTCATAAAAGATATTGATAGAAGCCCATTTGTCGGAATTGGAAAACCAGAAGCTCTCAAGTATGCTTTTAGTGGATATTAGTCAAGAAGAATTACAGATGAACATAGATTGGTATATAAAATCACAGAAACATCTATACTTATTGCGTCATGTAAATATCACTATGGAAAATAAACAATAAATATACTTTTCATATTAACACTTGTTTAATAAGTTTTTATGAAGCTTCTAGTAGGTCAAAGCCGTCAATGACTTCAATGCGTTTCTCTTCTATATTTGTAGATTTTACAAATTTATCTATGTAGGGGATGAGAAAGATTTTTGAGTGTTTTTTTTCTACTAATTCATCTGCTGTTTTTATGTTTAAGTATTCGTTAATTCCGATGCGTTCTACTTCTTGAACTCTACCTAAATATAGCTCATTTTCATAAACATCACAACCAACAACATCAAACCAAAAAAATTCACCATCATCTAGGTGGCAGTTTTTTCTTGTCTGCTCGTAAGTAGTGAAAAGATGAGAGTTTGTCAATTTTTTAGCATCGTCTAAAGAGTTGTAGCCCTCAAAGCTAACTGTCCCTTTTTTAATATTTATTGACTTAATTGTAAGAGTAATTCCTTTTTGTGTAGTAAATTTAGCACCAACAACAAATTGCTCAGGAAAGTCGCTTTTAATATGTAGTTTCATTTCGCCGAAAATACCAACACTACGACCAAGAGTTGCTATTTGTAAAAGTTCTTTTTTAATGACTAGCCTCGACATTTATTCTATAGCTTTTGCCATCTTTTGCTTTACAACCTGAAACTACTGTTTTGATTGCACCTATCATCTTACCCTCTTTACCTATTAGCTTTCCAATGTCTTGGCTATCAGCATATAGAGTAATATCTACAAAAGTAGAAGACTCATCAGCCTCTACTCTTATAGCATCTGGGTTTGAAGCTATCATTTTCGCAAATTGTGCAACAAAATCAGTAACCATAACTATTTACCAGTAATCTTTTTAACGCGATCACTCATTTTAGCGCCAACGCTTAACCAGTAATCTAAACGCTCAGAATCTACTTTTAAAACTTTATCTTCGCCCATAGGATTGTAGTGACCAATTAACTCAATCCAACCTCCATCACGACGTTTTCTACTATCTGTTACCGCGATACGGTAAAACGGTTGTTTTTTACGACCCATACGAGTTAATCTAATAACTGTTGCCATAATATTGTCCTTCTCTGCACAAGTTTTTTACACTAATATAACGTAAAGTGAACAAGTCCACTTTACTACGTTAACACTGGGTTTCACTCGGCGTGATGCCCTCGCAACTAGTTGCTTTTAATTAATCATTTATCTTAGCTTCAACTTGCTGAATATGTTTATTTGCAATTAAATGCAAATTTATAATCTCTTTGAAATCATAAATTTGAATTTAGTGAGGGATTACTTATCGTTTAAGCAATCCATTCATTCCACCTGGCACTCCTGCTCCACCACCTGCTTGACTCATCATAGCTTGTAGATCTTGCATACCTTTTTTACTAGAGAACTTTTTAGCCATTTTAGAAGCATTTTTAAACTGCTTTAAAATACGGTTAACTTCTACTTGAGTAAGTCCACAACCCTTTGCAATACGCTGTTTTCTGCTATTATTTAAAAGCGCTGGGTCTTCACGCTCTTTTTTAGTCATTGAACTAACAAGTGCTTTTATCTGCTTTATCTCTTTTGAGTTGTCAAAATCGAAATCTTTCATAGCTCCAGCCATCTTGTTCATACCTGGAATCATACCCATAATTGACTTCATTGAACCCATTTTTTTCAATGACTCCATCTGCTCTAAAAAGTCATTAAAATTAAATTGACCCTTTTTAATTTTTTGAGTCATTCTTTTAGCAGTTTTCTCATCAATAATATTAGCAGTTTTTTCAGCTAATCCCTCAATGTCACCTAAGCCCATTAGGCGATTAACAACTCTATCTGGTAAGAAAACCTCTAAATCTTCCATCTTTTCACCAGCACCGATGAAACGAAGTGGAACATTCACTTGTGACGCTAAACCAAGTGCTACACCACCTTTGCTATCGCCATCATATTTACTTAAAATTACGCCATCAATACCAATTTGCTCTTTAAAGCTTGTGGCAGTTCTAATTGCATCTTGACCTGTTAAAGAGTCTGCAACATAAAAAACTTCATCTGGAGATGCAACGTTTTGAACATCTTTCAACTCACTCATTAGCTCTTCATCAATAGCTAAACGTCCAGCTGTATCAATTAAAACAACGTCATAAATTCCATCATTTGCTTTTTTAAGCGCGTTTTTAACAACTTCAACAGGATTTTTTGACTCATCATCTGCATAGAGTTCTACCTCTATTTTTTCAGATATTTGACGCAACTGTTCAACTGCTGCAAGACGTTGCAAGTCAGCTGCAACCATCATCACTTTTTTGCCTTTGTTTTTTAAAAACGTAGCCAATTTACCAGTTGTTGTTGTTTTACCAGAACCTTGTAAGCCTGTCATTAAAATAACAGTTGGTGGGTTAGATGCAAATACAAAACCTTGATTTCCATCTACTTTTAGAAGCTCATAAAGTCCATGACGCATTGCATCAAGGAATTGATCTTTACCAATTCCAGCTTTTTTTGTCTCAATCTCAACAACTTTAAGAAGCTCTTTTACAACTTTATGGTGAACATCTGCTTTTAGGAGCGATTTTTTTAACTCTAGCAGTGCTTTTGTTAAAGATTTTTCATCATCATGAAAACGAATTTTATTTATTGCTGACGTAAAACTCTGCGTTAATGTATCAAACACTGCTACTCCTTAAGATATCTACAATACATACTACATGTAGAAAAAGTAGCGAATATTATCTAAATGTATCTAAATATGTCCTTATTTAATCTACTTTAAAAGCTCTAATAGATCATTCCCGCTAAACTTAGTGTCGTCTTGCTGTTTATCCTCATCATAAATTCCATCTTGGATAATCTCTTTTTTCTTTTGTAGTTCCAATATTTTTTGCTCAATTGTATTTTCAACAATTAGCTTATAGACAAAAACAGCTTTAGTTTGCCCTATTCTATATGCTCTATCTGTTGCTTGATTCTCTACTGCTGGATTCCACCATGGATCATAGTGAATTACAGTATCTGCCTCAACAAGATTAAGTCCAACTCCACCAGCTTTTAATGATATTAGAAAAATATCTGCTCTTCCTTTTGTGAACTGATTTATTGCCTCTTCGCGTTTTGTTGTACTTCCTGTTAATTTTGAATAGTTTATCTTTTTTAATTTCAATTTTTTTTCAATTATTGAGAGCATAGATGTAAACTGTGAAAATACTAATATTTTTCTACCCTCTAAGAGTAACTCATCTACTAAATCTAAAAATAGTTCTAGCTTGGCACTATCTTTTATTTTTTGAGCCTCTTTTATTTTAAGAAGAGATGGATCACAACAGACTTGTCTCAATTTTAATAGTGCATCTAAAATTGTAATGTGTGAAGACCCCAAACCTTTACTCTCAACAGTTTGACGAACTTTCTCTTCCATAGCAACTCTAATAGACTCATAAAGAGCTGACTGTTTTGATTCAAACTGTGTATATTTTATTATCTCTGATTTATCGGGGAGTTCTGATGCTACTAGCTCTTTTGTTCTTCTAATCATAAATGGTTTAATACGTTTATTTAAAATTTCTTGTCTTGAAAAGCTACGATCTTTTTCTATAGGAGTTTGATAGTATTTCTTGAAAAAACTAAGTGTGTCTAAAAAACCAGGCATCAAAAAGCTAAAAATACTCCATAACTCTCCTAAATGATTCTCTATAGGTGTACCACTCAGAGCTAGTCTATATTCACTTTTAAACTCTTTTATTGCAATAGCCATTTTAGTTTTTGGGTTTTTTATTTTTTGAGCTTCATCTAATATTATGTAACTAAACTGCAACTTATCAAACTTCTCTTTATCTCTAATTATTAGAGCATATGTAGTTAATAAAATATCACTATTTTCTACCTCATCAAATCTATCAGCTCTATCACTTCCATGTAGGGATAACACATTTAAATTTGGTGTAAATTTTTTAGCTTCATTTTTCCAATTGGCAATAAGTGAAGTTGGCATTACTATTAAAGATGGTTTATTTAGCTTCGATTCCTCTTTAAGTCTCGATAAATGTGCTAAAGTCTGTATGGTTTTACCAAGTCCCATATCATCAGCTAAAATTCCTGCAAATTTAAACTCATATAAAAAATTCAACCAATTGAGTCCACTTTGTTGGTAGTCTCTTAGAGTTGCATTTAATACTTTAGGAGGCTCAACTCTCTTTATTCCATCAAAATTTTTGAGCTTTGCTGATAGCTCTAAAATTTCACGAGACCCTTTCCAGATGATATTATCATCAAGACTATTAATCATATGTGCATCATAAGCAGATATTTTAAGAGTATCATCTCTATCTTTTTTGTCCATTAGCTCAATAATAGTATTAATAATTGGTAATATTTGTGAAGTTTGCACCTCAACAAAATGGTCATCATTAACCTCTATATTTACAAACTCTGGCATAGATTCAAAATTGTCAAACTCCGCCATAATAGCCGTAACAAGTGGTGCTATTGGCTGAGATACACCATTAAATTCTAAATTAAAAGATAGTGAAAACCAATCATTTTCACTCTCACTCTCTACAACAACTTCTGAACTCTCTTCAAATTTCATATCAAAATTATCAATATTTTTAATAGCCCACCCATCAGCTTCAAGTGACTCTACATGTAGTGATATAAACTCTTTAAAAGCTTTTAGTTGCTGTTGCCTATTTGCATCTTTTAGCTCTACAACTATATCGCCATCAATAAGCTCAACATCAAAGTTAAAACTCTCAATTTTACTTTTTGCATCCTCTTCATATTTCAGATATCTTGTAATTTCAATCTTCTCATCGTTTTTATAAAAAGAGCTAACTTTTTCACGTGGCTCATACTTGCTCTCAAATCCACTATAGTTAAAATTTACTTTAAAAGATCTACTTCTAAAATATATTTGAGGAGTTGGTTTTGTATCTATCTTCTTAGCTTTTATACCTTTTGGCGTTGACATCTCAATGTTTGCAACACTTTTACCTATTTTGTTATAGACTCTACCTATCTCTTGTTTTGAGATTTCTGGAGCATTTAAAAGTTTTTTAAAAGTAATAATATCCATTCCAAACTCTTGAATAGTATTAGCATCAGAATTTAAAATATATGGTGGTTTAGTCTCTACTAACTTATATTCATAGTTGATATTTGAAATAACTCTATATTGATCCTTAACAAGCTTAAACTCTATTAATGGCTTAAATATCCCATCTGTAAATTTTAGTGAATCCGTGTTTGTATCATAGTAACATCTATTTGTTGCTACCATCTCTTGAAGCAGACTAGCCCCAAAAATTCCTTTTAATTTTACAGCTGAATTATTCCATCTATCAAAACCCAAATTACTTGCCAATTTAGCGATTTCAATATCAGCTCTATTTTTCATATCTTTAAAATAATAATCATCTGTAAATCTGTAACTATCTAACCTACTTCCTTTACCTATTCCACCAGATTTTAAAATTTTTGATTTATAAAATTTCAGCTCATCAGAATTCCTATCTTGACTAAAAAGTCTATAGGTAATAAAGTAGTCACTAGAGTTTGAACCACTCTTTTTGCTCTTGTCAACACTAAGGCTATTTAGCCAGTTATCAAGTAGATTAGTTTTCGTTTCTGGTGTTGTAACTTTTTGCATACCATCTACATTATATTTAATACAACTTGCAATAATATGTTTACAGTTATGACCTACAGGGCAGTTGCAAGTTCCAACTATGCTTAGTTTATTGCGTCTCTCTATATAAACAACTTGCATATATTTTTTTCCAAAACTGCCTAATACACAACTCTGCAAAACAACTTTTGTGTCACTATCGCTTACGACATTACACTCTTCGACTCTATTTTCCTTGAAATAGCTTAGAGCTCTTATGTAAGTAATGCTACTTGTGCAGCTTTTTATTTCATTTAAATTTAGTTTCATAAATTTATTTTAGCGAAATTATACTTATCCATCTACCTCATCTCTTCTTCAATTAGTGCAATCATCTGAGCATAGACTGCTCCAATTTGTGCTTGAAGTGCTGGTTTGTCTTCATCTTCTGCTTTTTTTAACTTATTTTCTAATGATTTAACCAACTCTTGTAGCTGTTCCATTCTACTATTTTCTTTTGATTCGTTATCTTCATTTATTGCATAAGCGTCACTTAGTTTATGAGCTTCAAAAACTTTGTTTAACTCTTCTAATTTTTCTAAGTTCTCTTTTGCTTCTGGTTTTAGTGCAAAATCAATTTGAGAAATAACTCCTGATGTTCCATTCTCTTTTAAAAAAAATCCACTACTTCTCATTTGACCTAAAAGTTCATTAGTATCAGATTTTAACTCAAAGGGTGTATTGTTGCTTCCTAAAAATATTGCACCAACTCCAACTTCACCTAATCCTAAAAGTCTATCTTCACCCTCTGTTTTTTGCCATACTCTTAGTTTATCAAATATAGTGTCATTCTCATCAATCCAACCATTTTCATCTTCATCATACAAGCTTAAATCTCCAAAACCATCTCCACTTTGTGTTCCAAAAAGTTCATTTCCATTATCTATTTTTGAGTTCTCATTTTTATCTAGTGCTAAAAATGCACTTCCCTCTTTTAGTAGAGATATTTGGTTGCTCTGCCCATCACTATCTAAATCAAATGAGAAAGTTTTAGAACTAAGTTGTGGCATTGAGCCATTTAGCTCTAAGACTAGAGGGTCTTGTAATTTTGCTCGCTCTAAATCTAAACTTATGTTTGATGCAAAACTTCTCGACATAGAGACATCAATAGAGAGTTCTATCTCCTTTGAATCTGTTATAATAAATGCTTTTGTTTGGAAGTTTAACTCTTGAGACTCTACGTAAGTGCTTTCAATGCTTAATTTATCTGTAGGTATGGTGTCGCTAGAGCTTTGATTTATGTTTTGAAGAAGTGACGCAGCTAAAGATACAGACAACTCATTGTAAGCATCATCTTTAAGTTTCTCATCTACATGTACCTCTTCAACGCTTTGTGTATTTGTGAAGTCTGTATCACTACTTGAAATAGTTGCCTCAGTTTGTTCCATTTCAACTTTGTAATATTGAGAGTTCATAGCAACTGAATAGTCTTGAATTTTCATCTCCAACTCCTTGGAATATTATTCAAATAATATCGGCTTTTTCTGCTAGACCTCTAATATATCACTGTAATCATAGTAGTCTGGTTTAACAAACACTTTTGAGTCTCTTCTGATTATTCTTGAGTCTTTCATGTAGTTATGTTGAATATTTGTTAGAATTTTTAATCTTTTTTTAGAG
>JAYEGD010000137.1:0-3344 GCA_034658915.1 Campylobacterota bacterium
TTTCTACTTAAAAAACGTATTCATAACATACTCACAATAAGAGTAGGTGCAGAAGATATGTTTAAGATGATAGGTATTAAAAAAGATTGCAATACATCCATACATGACCTACATGTAAGCTCTAGGGTGTTAGCAGATATTCTAGCGACTTTTAAACCATATGGCTTTAATGTATCTTCTACTGTATATAACTGTTTAAAGAATTTAGAGTTTTTTACTCAAGAGGTGCGAAGAGATGTTAAAGAGGGACTTTTTGGAAAAACGCTTATTCATCCATCTCAAATTGACATTACAAATGAGGTTTACAGGGTCTCAAAAGATGAACTTGAAGAAGCAGAGATAATTTTAAAAAAAGATGAAGCAATTTACAGACATAATGATAAAATGATAGAGAGCAGTGTACACAAAAGTTGGGCTTCAACTATTTTAAAAAGATTTGAAGTGTATGGAGTTACAAACTGATGTTTATCATCTCTCGAAAACATTGTTTTCGTAGCTTTAGGGGGGTAGTAGGGACACTTGTGTCCCTACCATTAAAACGGACTTGTTCGTTTTAGTGCTTAAAATTAAATAGCTATTTTATGTTCATCCATATTATTTACAAGAGTTAACAGGTTTTTGAAATTATTAACAATTTTCTCATTTTTTTGACTTAGCATGTAAAACTCTATCGCTTTTTTACCTAATCTTGGAATCTCATTTTTAACAGCCCAGCTACTTACAGTTCCCTCAGGAATCTCTAAAATATTTGCTAGTTTTTTTTGTGTAATTCCTAACTCTTTACAAATATCTTTAATTACATTACTGCTCTCTTTTACTTTTTTACTCTGTTTTAAAGCTACAGGATTATCTATAGCAATCTTCTTTTCTACCCAACTTCTAACATCTCTAGTCTCAATTTTCCACTCTTTTGATGCAAGTAAAACAACAACATCTTTAGCATATTCAGTCTTGTAACTTTTAGCTATCTCTTCACCTGATACCTCATAGAGTATTGCAAACGCCAATTGTAGTGAACCAGAACCCATATAGCCCCAGTCAAAGCCATCTCGTGAGTGATTAAACTCTTTAGTATGAGTAGAGAGTTCCACCTCTTTGTAAGTAACATAGCGTTTACCTAAAATAGATTTATGACCTTTAAATGTATAGTTAGCTGGTGACATAATTTTAATCCTTAAAGTTTAAATATATAGTGTTCATTTTTATGTTGATGTACATTTTTGCTAGTAGTAATCAAATGTTTAATAACAAAAAGTGCTATAAACACAAACAAAATAATAAAAAAGATTACCCATGCATTCATAACAAGCCCTTTGTTTTATATGCTATAATAATCGTCATAATAAAAAAAAGTTAAAGAGGTGTTAGTAATGTCGTCAGCTTGGACTTGTTCACATCAACTTGAAGATGAGTGTATCTTATTAAAAAAGCCTTGTATTCCAGGTATGAAAGGGTGCACACTTTATGGCAAAGCCACATTTTGTACTGTTAGTGATGTTAGTAGTGATAAAAAAGAGATTAAAAATAGATATACAAAAAGCATACCTAAAAGGAGAGGTTAAACCAACTTAGATGCTGGCTTATAGAAGTGATAACCCTGTACATAGTCAATTCCAAGCTCTTTAATCTTATTTAAAATTGCTTCATTTTCCACATATTCTGCTACTGTTTTAGCTCCAATTCCAGAAGCAAAGCCAACAATTGCTTTTACAATTTGTTCACACTTTTTATCTTCAACAATATTTTTAATGAATATTCCATCAATTTTAATAAATTCAGCATTAATCTGCATAAGTCTTGAAAAATTTGAACCCTCTACACCAAAGTCATCTATCGCAATTTGAAAACCATATTTAGACAACTCTTCTAAGCTTTTCAAAATAATATCATTGTCTTTTATGTTAATATCTTCTAGAATTTCTAAGGTCAATCTATGTGGCTCTATGCTGAATTCTTCTATTTTTTCATCTAAAAATATTAAAAAACTCTCATTTAGCAAATCATTAGATGTAATATTTATAGAAAATTCTAAACTATTTTTAGAAAAAATTTCAAAACATTTTTCTACCATAATATGTGTAATATTACTTAAATATCCGCCCTTTTTAGCGGCGCTTAAAAACATAAAAGGAGATAATATATTCTCACCATCTTTCATTCTAACAAGAGCTTCATATTTCATAATATTAAATGTATTTACATCCACTATTGGTTGAAAGTATGGAATAAACAGGTCATTATCGACTGCCTCTTTTACTTTAAAAATTTTATCTACCAACTCTCGTTGTTGTTGTTTGTACTGTGAATTTTTATTGTAAAAAGAGATTCCTTTTTTTCCAACAAGTCTTGCATCTTTTAATGCTATTTCAGACTCTTTTATTTTATTATTAGAATCTCCATCAGATATTCCAAAACTAAACTGTATTTTTTCATTAACAGCTTCATTTTTACAAGATAAGTCATTAAAATATTCATTAATTTCTTGACAATATTTAAGAGGGTTTCCAATATACTCAATATCACCATATATAACAAACTGGTCACCATCTAATCTATAGAGGTTTAGATTTGAGCTTATATACTCTTGTAATCTAATTGCAACTTGTGCTAAAACTTCATCACCAAAGTCCATTCCAAATGCTTCGTTCATATTTGAAAAGTTATCAATATTGAGTAAAATTAATATATCATTTTTACTCTCTTTTTTATATAAATCTATCTTAAGAGAGACTCTATTTTTTAGTTTAGTTAAGTCATCTGTTTCATAGGTATATTTAAGCTCGGAGACCTGCTTCTCAACTAACTCCTCTAATTGTGTCTGATACTTTTTATTTTCTATTTCTAAAGATAATTTTTTAATAACTTTGTAGAGTGAGTGGGCTAATTCATGTACTCTAGTTGGCTTCAAAACGAAATCATTAATCCCCATTTTAATAGCATCATACAAGTGTGATGAGTCTGTATATCCTGACATAATTATTACTTGTTGATGAGGATTGAGTACTTTAATCTTTTTAATTAAATCCAGACCATTCATATTTGGCATCACTATGTCTGTTAAAATGAGGTTATAGCTTCTTTTTTTATACATATTAAAAGCCATTAACCCATCACTAGCATAATCATAATTAACAAAAATTCTATCAAGAAAAATTTTCATCTCATTGGCTACATCACTTTCATCTTCAACATATAAGAGTGAGATATCTTTAGATATATCTCTTAATTCACCAAGTGAGCGCTTGTTCATAATTTATAACATCCTATACAATTTTTAGTATTATAGCTAAATCATAGCGTTTTAAACGTTTTAAGTTCGTCTCGCAACTTTTTTGCATTTTTCA
>JAYEGD010000138.1:0-3335 GCA_034658915.1 Campylobacterota bacterium
GAGGTTTTAACGAAGCAGATTGTAGCTTACACCCTCAAGGGGTGCCTCGTCTTTTCACCCTACGGGCAACATTTAAAAGATTCATCTTCTGCGTTGAACTTCACTTAACGATGCTAGCATCGCCAAGTAAAGTTCGCCTTGAATCTAAACCTTTTAAATGTTGTTGAATATGTCATCTATTATGGTCAGGCACTTAAAGGATAATTCAGATGAAAAAAATTGTATTAGGTGGTGGTTGTTTTTGGTGTATAGAGGCAATCTTTAGTGATATAAAAGGTGTAGTATCTGCAAAGTCAGGCTATTGTGGTGGTGATGAAAATAGTGCTAATTACAAAGATGTGTGCAGTGGAGAGACACTACATGTAGAGGTTGTTGAAATAACTTATGATGAAAAGATATTATCATTAAAAAATATTTTAGAGATATTTTTTAAAATCCATGACCCAACAACTCTAAATAGGCAAGGTAATGACATAGGCTTGCAATATAGCTCAATAATTTTTTACAATAATGAAGATGAAAAGAGCATTATAGAAGAGTTAATAGTAGGTGAACAAAAAAATTATAGCAGTAAAATAGTTACAAAAGTAGAGCTAGCTCATAAATTTTATATTGCTGAAGATTACCATCAAAATTACTTCAAAATAAATCCTAATCAAGGATATTGTCAAGCTGTAATAGCACCAAAAGTTGAAAAGTTTAAAAAGAGTTTGTAGGGACAAAGCGTCCCTACTAATACAGTGAGCTTAGCTCATTGTATCGAGTATTAACGAGTTAATTCTACTTCTGTACGACGATTTAACGCTTGACCCTCTGGAGTATCATTTGATGCAACAGGATCAGCAATACCTCTTCCCTCAGATGTAATACTTTCAATAGGAACACCAACAGCTTCAATTGCAGCTTCTACACCAGCAGCTCTTCTTTCTGAGAGTTTTTGATTGTATGCTTTAGTACCAGTTGAAGATGTGTAACCGATAATATGAGCTTTAAATGTTGGGTTATCAAGCATAAATTGTGAAAATCTACCAATTCTCTCAGTAGCTGCTTCATTAATAGCAGCTGAGTTATTTTTGTAGTTTAAACGCATTGTAACATTAGTTGAACAACCATCAATATCAACACCATGTCCATTTGGAGTCATTAAACAGATATCTTTATAATCTACAACACCATCGCTATCCGCATCTAAAGCACAACCATTAAGACCAACTTTAGCACCTTTTGGAGTATTTAGACACTCATCAATGTTATCTAAAACACCATCTTCATCGCCATCAATAATTTGTGTCTCAACAATTACAGGAGCAGGAGCTGGTACTGGAGCTGCTTTTTCGCCACCTAATGCGATGTTTAAACCTGCAAGAAGAGCTACATCATTTGTACCCTTGTCTGGTTTATTAATGTAAATTCCCTCAGCTTTTAAAGAGAATATGTCAGATAGTGGAAACTTAACACCAGCACCAGCTTCTAAGATACCAGTATTTTCATAACCCTCTTCATAACCACCACCAGCTTTAATAAATGGAACTGCACTTCCTAGTGCAAAATCATAAACACCATTTAAAGCAATACGGTTTAAATGTTTTGTGTCACCTGTATAGTTCTGTTTTGCTTGAGAGTAAAAATATGAGATTTCAGGAGCAATATCAAAAAAACTCCACTCATTTACTTGAACTTCAAGACCACCAGTGTTTTGGTTCTCTAAATTAATATCATTCCAATTAATAACTCTTCCAACCATAGGTGAAATTTCTACAGGTGCAGCACTTAAAACTGTTGCAAAAGCAACAACTGATAATAACGTATGTCTTAACATATAACTTCCTTTTTTAATGAATTAATAGCGAGCATTGTACCATAAAAATTATTCTATTAACTTTTCATTTACAAATGCTAAAGCTTTTTCTAAATCATACGAGTCTAAACCCTCTTGTGCGAGAAGTGCTAAAATATCTTCACTTAACTCTTGAGCGACTACACCTCTGTGGTCAATTAATTTATAGACAATATAGTTTGCTACGCACAAATTTCTTATTTCAAGTGGAGCTACATGTAGATTTTCACTGTACTTAATAGAGTCAATAATGTTGCTATTTAAATTCCAAAATTTTAAAATATCACTTGTCACATAAGCTGTTGTTGTGTTTATTAGTTTTGCTTCTGCATAATCTAGTTGCTCACTCTCAAACAATCTCTTAAACTCATCAATTTTATTAAACTCTTTAATCTCTTTAGATAGTAAAAGTTGTCCTAAATTTCCTAAAATTGCAGTAGAAGTAAGTATATTCAGTGCTGAAATAGAGACTTTTGAGTACCACTTTAACATTAGACTAAGCCTTAACGCTGAAACCTTAGAGAAGATTTTTTCATCAATAGCGTAAGCTTCTAAATCTATTTTTCCAAGAGATTCTTTCAATTGAGTCATAGCAAATGCTTTAATGGTTTTTTTACCAAAAATTGAGACTGCTTGATCAATAGTTGCAACTTTCTTCAAACCATATATTGGATCATTAGCAGCTTGCAAGACAGTTGCTGAGAATATTGAATCACTCTTTACAACCTTTACGAGATCGTTTATATGTTTATCTTCATCATCGCAAATTTGCGTAACTTGAGAGATAGTTGATGGTAGAGGGTCTAACTTTTTAATAAAATTATGGATTTTTTTATTTGTAATAAATAGTCTTCGTTCACTAAAATGTGACTCTGTTACAGTTAGAAGTTCTCTTTTTAAATCGCTCCCTTTTATTGGGTTTGTAATTGTGTGATTAACACCAACTCTTCCTAGCTTTAAGAGAACTTGCTTATTTATTTTGTCGAAAATAACAATAATCGCAGATTTTGGTGCATTATTTGCTACAAGTTGCGCTGCTTTGTAGTTGTCTTCATCTGCATTGATAAGATATATCGCACTATCAACTTTTTTTGAAATAAGCTCTAATTTGTCTAAAGAATTAATAGATAATACGCTTTTAACAACTTTATTAATAGCAGGTACTACTCTTTTTGAGCGTTCATTTTTGTAGTCAAAGTAGATTAAGTTAAGCTCTTTAATTCTTTGAGATGGCTTTACGCAACTCTTAGATATTGAGATAAAATCTAAAAGATTTGTTTTGTAAGCAGAGAAATTTGTTAATCCATCTCTCATCTCCTCTTGCCAAATATCAAACTGATCTTTGACCTCTAACAACCACTCAACAACAGCCTCATTAGCTGGCGCACTTTGAACTCTTAACGCGCTTAAAACATTCTCTGTTTTAGTAACAACCTCATGAATTACGCTTATGCCTAAATATGCAGTTGTTGCTTTGTAGTTGTGAAACATACGAAAA
>JAYEGD010000139.1:0-3305 GCA_034658915.1 Campylobacterota bacterium
ACCCTACGGGCAACATTTAAAAGATTCATCTTCTGCGTTGAACTTCACTTAACGATGCTAGCATCGCCAAGCAAAGTTCGCCTTGAATCTAAACCTTTTAAATGTTGTTGAATATGTCATCTATTATAGTCAGGCACTTATGTACTCTAAATGGTTACAAAAATTTAAGGAGTTTTATATGTTAAAAAAAGTTATTTTTACACTGTTGGTGGTTACTTTTACTGCTAGTTTAAATGCTGGAATGATGAGTATGAGTATGGGAAAAGATGTCTCAATTAATGGGGATGACTTAGTTAAAAAAGATGGTCTTTACTACTACAACTCAAAGCCCTATACAGGTGATGCTAAGTACAAATACTCTAATGGTAAAAAGAAAAAAATGGTGCATTACTATAAGGGTAAAATAGATGGTAAGTTTGAGAGCTGGTATGCTAATGGATTGAAAAAGGAGTTGGCATATTTTTACTACAATAAACAAGATGGTGAGTTTTCAACTTGGTATAAAAATGGAGAAAAAAAACTAAGTGCATATTTTAGAGATGGAAAACAAAATGGAGAGACTCGTACTTGGTATGAAAGTGGCTCTAAAAAAACGAGTATCTATTTCAAAGATGGTGTAAAAAATGGTGGCTTAAAAACTTGGTATGAAAGTGGTCAAAAAGCGAGAAAAGCGTTGTATGTAAATGGCGTGATGCAGTCTCAAAAAGTTTGGGATGAGGATGGAAACAGAATTAAGTAAGTCTTATCATGACAATAAGCAATATTTTTTCAACTATCTTATATTTAAAATTATAATGCCATTAGTAAAAATAAAAGTTGCACTAAAGGAAATATAAATATGGATGGTATAATCATGGTTACTTACAAAATTTTGTGTGATGCGGATTTGAATTTAGAAGTATCATTAAAAGAGTTACTAAAAAATGAGAGTGTTTTAAAAAGCATTAAGTCAGAGTTTGCCAAAGGTGCTAGAAACATAGGCTACTCTTCAAATATAGATGCTATTATTAAGATAGAAACACTGCGAGAGTTTCACACATTTGAAGTATCAAAAAATGATTATGCAGATTTATTGGCACTAGCTGAAGAGGATGCAAGAGGTAAAAAGTTACTGAAAAAAGATTGTGAGCGTATAGAGTTAATAGATATTGAAACGCTATAAGATGTTACGCACTTTTATAAAAAATGCGTAACAGTTATTTATAAAATCTACACTGCACCCATTAGTTGTTTAGAGCTTTCACCTATTAATGCGCACATATCATCATAAGTTTTTGACTCTTCTTCAACATCATTGTCTAAAAGTTCGTCATAAACTTTTTCTATTTTATCTTCACTACTTAGTTTTTTCATATCGCCTTTTGATAGGTCTGCTAGCTCTAGTAGTTCATTCCAAACAGAACTCTCATCTAACATAAATGCAGTGAACTTAACTCCATCATACTCAAATGTTCCATTACCCTCTAAGTCTGTAACAAAAAATAGAAATAGACCATCTTTACTGAAAAACTCTTTGTATCTCTCATACGTTGGTGCAAAATCGTTAAAGCTCTCTAACTCACAAGCTAAAAACTTCATTTTATCATCTTCACTAATCATAATTACTTGTTTAGCTTGAATTTTTGGTGGAAGTTTTCTATCTGGTGATATCTGTTTACCCTCTTCAACAATTAACGAACCTCTATAACCGTGAAGACCACTGCTTAACATTCCATTAAAAGATGGTTGCCAATCTAGCTCATTTGCTTTAATATACTCAATAGGTGTTGCCATTTTATTTCCTCAAAATTATTTAAAAGAAACAATGCATTATTTATTCCTTTGAGCTATTTATACTCCATTACTTACCAATTGCTAGAAGATATAAGATGCTATTTGTGGTACCTAAAAACTCTTTCGCTTTATCATCATAATAAGCACCAATTCCACTACAACCAACACCTTGTAGTTCAGATTTTAAGTAGATAATTTGCGCAAGAAATCCACTTAATATATTTACTTTTTGATAGTTTGGTGCATCATCAGATGTAAAATAAAAAGTTACTGCACTCTGCCCACCTAAATTTTGCTCTAAGCTAAGATACTTAGATTTTTCATGAAAGATACCCTCTTTAACTAATGTTCCATTTTTATATAGCCCCATTTTTTTGCTCTCAACACTATGTACAGTGTAAAAAATATCAATGCTATATGTTGTTGCAAACTCAAAGAGACCATTTACTATGTAATCAAACTCACTACATGTAATAGGTGTTTGTTTAAATGCTCTAATGGAGCGTCTTTTCATTATGGCATCTTTTAGTTGCTCTTTAGGAGTTGAGTTAAAGAAGTTTATTTTGCTTATGTTTTGGCTCTCATAACTACAACTTTGCTTGTATGCATCTTCAACAAACTCATTTTTTTCCAAATAGTCGCAACCACTTACATAACTCAACTGTTGTGTAAGTTTTTTTGCTTCTACCTCTTTTGGTGTTGATGAGTTTAGCGCGCACATCATCATCTCATCATCTCTAAAACCAAACATCTCATTTAGCTCTCTTTTTTCAAAATCGAAAACAAATTCACTCTCTTTGCCCATCACACAAAGTGCAGCATAAATAGAGCCTAATTGGTGACCTGAGTCTAGTAAAATGTAACGAATACTTCTATTTTGGTACTTCCAAGATGAGCGAAAATAGATAGTAGATACTAAAAATGTAAGCCCTTTTTGTTGACGTTTGTCTCTAAAATAGAACTCCACACCATCGCTGTTTAACTCATGCAACAAACATAGCGTTGCACTTTTGCTCTCATAGTGGTAAATTCCATTTAAAATACCTTTAATACCACGAATTTGTATGTAAATTTCACATGGGTAAAGTCCACCAGCACTAGGGTTTGTTCTTAAGTAGTAACTCCCCTGCGGGTACTGCTTTTCATAAGTTATTCCACCTATTAAGTTGAGATTTTTTAGCTCTTCATAGTCATCAATTTTAAACCTTTGATGAAAGTGTGGGTATATTTTAAAGTTTTTTGGTTGTGTTCTCCAATCAAGAAAAAATGAGTTTTTTCTAATGGAGATGAAAGAGTGTTTTGTTTGTTGATGACAAATTACCATGAACAGACCCTGTTTCTACCAAGCTCTTTTGCTTGATAGAGTGCTTTAACAGCATTTTCAAAAAGATTTTCAAAATTCTCAATCTCATCTTTTGGGCTACTTACTCCAAAAGATGCTGTCACTTTTTTTACAGTTTTAAAATTAAACTTCTCAATCTCTACTCTAATTTTTTCTGCTACATTTTGTGCTACATGTAGTGTATTTGTAT
>JAYEGD010000140.1:0-3287 GCA_034658915.1 Campylobacterota bacterium
ACTTAAACATATCATCTTCTTTTAACCCTACTGCTCTTGTATCACTTGCACCACGTACAAACTCATCTCTTAAATCAGGTATATTAAAAGTAGCTTCAGTAGAGCCAAACGTATCGCCAATAACAGAATAAAGTTCAGAAAATTCAGTCTTGACTAACTCTCTACCATCACATTGAAAATATAAGTTTGGAGCAGTAGCAGTAGCGAACCACATAACAGCACCAACATCAACATTGGAAGCACCATTAACTGAAATAGGTGTACCACCACCAAGCTCAACAACACCATTTTCAAGCTCAAAATACTCAACTGCACTAACTGAATAAACGTTATATTTCTTTTGAGTCTCACTATCAAAAACATTAGCATAGAAATATTTGTTATCTAAGCTTGTTGCACCTTGTAACTCTTCAACCCACGTATGAGCCTCTTGAATAACCTCAGTAATAGTTTTTGTACTATTTTGTTTTCTAAGTACGCTTTTTTCTTCTAATATGTATGGGAACGCCATTTGTTAAGTCCTTATGATTATTTTTAAGTGTTAAAACTTAATAGTGAGCTTGAAGAGTAAAAACAAGCTCACAATAAATTTTAAAGAAAATGCAATTAGATAACTGCACCATCTCCTGTACTTCCACTACAATCAGAAGTTAAACCTAAAGCAGTACGGAATTTTGATTTAATTGAACACATATCCATAGAACTAGCTTTTAAATCACGAGCATCTGAATAAGCTTGTAAATCTAAAATTGTTTGAGCTAAATCAGCCGAACTTTGAGAAGATAGAGCAGCAATTGCAGCAGCGTTGTCTTCAACTTTAGTAACTGTACCTTTTACAAGATTACCATCTGCATCAACTGTATCGTTAAGTGTGTTTTCAATAACTTCAACACGTCCACCAACTAAATCAGTATATGTGTTAGCATCAACAATAGCTTCAGCCTTAGCAGTTGCAATATTTAAATCTGATGTTGTACGGTTATCAGCTTCCGCAAGTAATGCACGAGCTTCTTCATCTGCAATTAATTGACGTGTAATAACATCTTGTGCATCTGAATGAGCAATAGCCTCTGCAATAGCTTCTACTTTGTTTGAAGCAACTGTAGCAGTAAGAGCAGTAATTGCAACTTCATTAGCTGTATTTCTATTTAAGTTAGTTGTAACTTGACCTTGTAAATCAGCCTCAACACCTGTAGCACGAGCAGTTTCATCTAAAACAAGTTGTTTGTTTTCTTGAATTTTTGTGAAAATTGCTTGAATAACACCATTTTCATCTACAAGTACATCATTAATAGCTTTTACTTTTTCAGCTAACGACTCTACACCGTTATCTTCCATCTCTGTAATTGCTGTAATTTGTGCTTGAACACCACTAATAGAAGCTGTAAGCTCTGCTACTGTTGCGTAACCTTGTAATTGAACATACTCAGCTACACTTAAACCCATACTACTAGCTAAATCCTGTAAAGCTAACTCTAAATCTTCTGTTGTTACGTTGTCTGCCATTTGACATCCTTTAAAAATAATTTGTTGAACACTAGGCTCAATAAAGCTCTACATGTAGAACTCTATGAGACTATTTTTATGTTTATCTCTTTTATATCTATGTTTTTAATAACAATTTTTGCACCACTATTTTCATTACATGTAGTGCTTGTAACTGCTTTGTCTATCTCACACTTAATAGCGTTTGACACCTCTACACCTAAAATATCAACCAACTGTAATAGTTGCTCTTCTGTAATAGCTTTACTCAAAATTTTCGACCTTGTTTGTACGATAGATTAAAATAATATTTTCAGCCTCATTTTTATAGTAACCTTTTAGCTTCTCTTTGCGTGTTAAATACTCACACAAAAAGTAGATTACTGCCGAGCTTAACTCCTCTTCTAAAGGTAACACGTAAGTATCACTATCTTCAATAGTTGGTAGTTTAATGTATAGATGTATCTCTTCATCATACTCATCTATAATAGGCGATACAACTCTAAAAATATCTGTTTTTGTATCATCTAAAAAGTCTATCAATGGTTTAGGCTCACATCTTCTAGCAATATCTTTGATAGCTTCTAGTAGTAATGAAGTAGAGACAACTGCATCAGCGTTATCTCCTTTTAACTTCATAGCTACAAGCTCTTTGATATTGCCAAAAGTCATACTATTTAAGACCCTCAGCAGATGCGAACATATCCCCATTTTTAACTTCAAGAGATAAATCTGAATAGTAACGACCATATTTAGCTGTTTTAGTTGTTGGTAACTCTCCAAAACTTGTACGCTCTATGTACATAATACGAGCTTCATTAAACTTACCTGCTAACATCTTATCCGCTAGTGCATCTCCTGCAAATTGACGATGTAATCTAAACTTAACAGTTCCGAAATCAGTCTCTATTTTTTGAATAGTAGGATTAAAAGTACCGTCAGCTTTACCGCTTCCATCTTTTACAAGATAATCAGCACACACACGGTTTACTGATTGTTTTAATTTACTTCCAAGTAATACCGTAAAAGTATCATCTTCCATTGCACCACGTAACCATAAAGGCTCTAAAAATGAGTGAAGTGTGTCCATAGAGAAATCTGTTAGAATACCTGTTGTGTTATCGCCATCTTTATCACTTGAAAAATCTTGACGTTGTTCATTTGGTACAAAGTAGAAAAGTCCACCCATACGAGGTGCTTTAGTAGCAGTTCCAGCAACAGGTGCAGAAAATACACCGCCAACATGACCTAATCCAAGAAGAGCAAACTCAATATCTTTTAAATGCTCTTTACCTTTTTTAGCAACTTGATATTCCCACTCTTTACCACCGTATTGACTCATTGACATTTGACGACGAGTAACACCAATATCTTTTTTAAGAATTTGAGAAATATTTTCTGTTTTAGTTTTAGTTGGTGCTATATTTTCATCCAAATCTGATAGTTCTAAGTGTGCGTTATCTTTAGCATCCTCATATCTATCATTTAACCAAGAGTGTTTTGGTGCAGTAAGAGTGCCACTACTTAGCATCTCTATAAGTGGTGCAGTTGCTACACCTTGTTTGATTATCGCATCGACAATCGACGGTTTTTGTACTACTCCATTGACGAGTGTTGAAATCATCCTATCTTTCCTTTTTGCTTACGCTCATTTTTTTTATGAGCGTATTGTTACAAAATCAAAAGTGCAAAGATAGGTATGTTTGCACTAAACGCTTTGACTTAGTATAAAAGCCCCTAAATCTAGGTCTGAAGTTTTTGTATTTATATCTTTTAAAGAGACAGTTCCATCATTATCATCT
>JAYEGD010000141.1:0-3270 GCA_034658915.1 Campylobacterota bacterium
CTACTGCTACTTCAGATGTTATTAGCGGAGACTTTGAAGGTATGAAAATATATGAATTCTATAAGTTAGCATGGACAGCTTATGCTATTGAGCATAATAGCACAACAAATGAGCTAAGACTGTACTCTAACTATCAACCATGGAAAAATGAAAAATACACGTCCGCTAAAAGTAATCAGTTGTTAGCAAATGACATAGAAAGTGTCGTAGTTGACATGAACACTACAAACACTGCACTTACTGAAGTTGTTCGTATGACAATAAATATGACAAGAAAAATAATAGATACTAATAAAACAGTAACTAAAGAGATTCAGGTGTATTAAGATGAAAAGAAGAGGAATGGCTTTGCTAGGTGCCATAGTAATTATGGTTTTAAGTGCAATTTTAACTGCACTGTTCCTATCTTTCTCAACAGAGGGAGCAAAAAGAACAGGTGATCAATATTTACTAAATCAAGCATCATTATTAGCAAAAAGTGCTGAAGAGTTTACTATTTTAGCAATTATGGGACACGATAGAACTGCTACGGGAAACTGTGTTAATCAAGTTAACATTACCTACCCTAACTCTGCTACGCCTATGTTTGACATTAATGTGAGTGTTTACTACATCGGTTTTGGTGGGTTGAGTAACTGCAATGACTACATTTCAGAAATTGAGACCGAAGAATCAAATGGTTCTTTATTGTTAGATATAACTGTAACATCTAGTGAAAATATTTTAACAGAGCCTGTTCGCTACACAAGACGTGCTATTCAGAAACTTTAATTTTAATTATAGTAAAATATATTACTGTAACCTATATTACTATAATTGAGAGTTAAGATGAAATTTTACAATAGAGAAAAAGAGCTTAAAAATTTAATGGATATTGAGGAGTCTTCAAAAGAGTCTTCGAAAATGACGGTGATTATTGGGCGTAGGAGAATAGGAAAAACTAAGCTTATTCAAGAGGCATATAAGAAAAAAATATATCTTTTTGTGTCAAAAAAAAATGAGGCACTTTTATGTGAAGAGTTTATATCAATTATTCAAAACAGTTTAAATGTAAAAATATTTGGTCAAATTGGTAAGTTTAAAGAGCTTTTTGAGTACCTTATGGAGTTGGCAACAACTAGACACTTTACTCTAGTAATTGATGAATTTCAAGAGTTTATTCAAATTAATGGTAGCATCTATTCTGATATGCAAAATATATGGGATAATTACAAAGATAGTTCACAAATGAATCTTATATTGAGTGGTTCTATTTATTCGCTTATGAAAAAAATATTTGAAGATAAAAAAGAGCCTCTATTTGGACGTGCAAATAATAAAATACATTTAAAACCATTTTCAGTAAAGACTATAAAAGAGATTTTAAAAGAGAATTACCCTGAATATACAAATGATGATTTATTATCTTTTTATATTTTAAGTGGAGGTGTCGCAAAATATGTAGAAATTATTGTAGATAAATCTGCCTTTACAATAGCTTTGCAGTTGGAGCTTATTTTCGACGAGTACTCACTATTTTTAGAAGAGGGAAAAAATTTACTAATAGAAGAGTTTGGAAAAGAATATACAACATACTTCTCAATTCTTTCTCTTATAGCATCTTCAAAAACATCTAGAGTAGAGATAGAGAGTATTTTGGGTAAAAATGTAGGTGGTTATCTTGATAGATTAGAAAATGAATACACAGTCATCAAAAGAGTAAAGCCAATTTTTGCTAAAGAGGGAAGTAGAACTCTAAAATATGAAATAATTGATAATTTTTTTAATTTTTGGTTTAGGTTTATCTACAAGTATAAAAGTGCAATTGAGATAGAAAATTATGAATATGTAAAAGATATTGTAAAAAGAGATTATACTATGTATAGTGGACGTTTTTTAGAAAAATATTTTATAGAAAAGCTAAAACTTTCAAATAATTTTTCAGATATAGGCACGTATTGGGAGAGAGGAAATCAAAACGAGATTGATATTGTTTGTGTGAATGATGAAAAGAAGAGCTTACTAATTGCTGAGGTTAAAAGACAATCAAAAAAAATAGATGTTAACATACTTCGTCAAAAGTCTTTAAAATTAGTTTCAAAATATAAAAAGTATAAAGTTGACTATGTTGCATACTCTTTAGATGATATGTGATTACAACCTAAAATAAAACAGTGTAGCTTGCTTATGATTTTGAACACTCCCACTCGTAGTTTGAGATGTTTTTGGATGGAATGGTTCTGTGCTGTTAGATATTTATGTAACAACGCGAGATGATATTTCTAGTGAACCTATTCGCTACACTAGACGCGCATTACAAAAACTGTAACTACTATTAATCTATCTCCTCACAAAAGAGCATCTCCCACCCATGAAAGATAAGTACAACTTTTTTAAGTTTTACTCCATCTTTTGTGTAAGTAGTTACTAGTGAGTCATTCTCATATCTGTTTAGTTGCTCTATGGCATCCTCTTTTAGTTTTTGTATGCTCTGTCTATCTGCTTTATCGCTTTTTTTTATGTACTTAAACTCTAGTAGCCCTACATACTTTACATAAGGGTTAAATGGTTTTATTAGTATGTCGGCAAACCCTTTGTTTAGCTCTAGTTCTGATTTTATTATGTAGTAGGGACTAAGAGATAAGTAAGCCATATACATAGATTTTATACTCTGCTCTTTGTAAATATAGTCTCTAATGCTTGTGTTCTCTTTTATCATTTGGGCTAAGTATTTAAATACTCTCAAACTACCCTCTAGCGCAAACCCTTTAAGATACTCTTCTAATTTATCACTATTTAGTTTAAACATCTTCTCTAACGCTAAAGTATCTCTTAGAAAATCTATATCTACTCTTTTTACACTCTCATTTGGTATCTTTAGGTTTAGGTCTAGCTCCCTATTTTCTATAGTAACAAGTCCTAAATAAAACATCAAAGATTTAAAATTATTTGATTTTTCAAGATTTAGCGCAGAGAAGTCTTGAACAAGATTTGAAACAGATACACTACCACCAGCTATAAGAGTTTGAAGTGTTTCAAAGTTTCCATTTAGTTTTTTGTTGGTGTATATTATGTTTCTTAACTTTGAGTAGTCACTTCTTACATTTATGTCTATCATCTCTTTTGGTAGCGATTTGCTTACTTGATATTTATTTATAAAGTATAAAATCATATCGGTATTAAATACTTTTTGCTTTGTATCTTCACTAAAGTTATAGTTATTATACCACTCTCTTAAAATATTTTTATCAATATTAACATTGAAATATTTTAGTATATTATCTAGCTCAT
>JAYEGD010000142.1:0-13372 GCA_034658915.1 Campylobacterota bacterium
GCAATGTTTTTAAATAGTACATTAATATTAAACTCTTTTGCAATCTCTATCATCTGTGTTACATGTAGTACTTCACTAAGTTCTGGAACACCAGCTAAACCTAACTCTGAAGATACTGCTCCCTCATTCATAACACCACTATCACTTAATGACTCATCTACAGCTCTACAAAATAGTGTGTTTTCATTCATCTGCAAATATTGTGCAATTTTGCTAATTGTATTGTTTGAAATATCTGTTTTAATAAACGGAGCAACAGCACCTTTTTTTTGTAATATAGATATGTTACTAAGCAGACCATCTTCATTAATTGCACTAAATGAACTCTGAAGAGTTGCACCATTTGCATTATATTGATGCTTTAAAACAAACTCTAAAACTATCTCATTATCTATTGCAGGTGTTGATGTAGAGTTTAAAACAATGTGAGTAACTCCACCTTTTTTCGCCTCAATAGAGAGTTTTTTGAGTGTTTTTGAGCTCAATGAGTTTTCAAATACATTAACACTTAAATCTACTAAACCTGGTACTATTAAGGCTTCGTTACAATCAAGCTTATCACTACATGTAATGGTTGGCTCAATTGCAGTTATGATGCCATCAACCACCTCAATATCTACTACCTTAGAATTTAAATTGACTCTACTATAAACCACCACTTATCCTTAAATCCATATCTATCAAGTCCGTAATCTCTTCAATATTTTTTGAAGCATCAACTACTATGTATCTAATACGCAGTAGCTCACAAGCTTTTTTCAATAGAGATTGTATCTCAAGAAGATACTTCTGACCACGAGATTCAATATTATCATGTATTTTTTTACTTAATCTATTGTTTAACTCATCTGAGGGAAGTTCTAAAATAAACACAACATCTGGTAAAAAATTATCTGTTGAAAAACGGTGTAAAATAGTCAAATCTTCATGCGCAAACTCTTTTGTGGCCATTGCATAAGCCATACCAGATACAGCCGATCTATCTGAAATAATCATCTTTTGGCTATTTGGTCTAATAACCTCTTTTACATGCTCTGCTCTATCTGCTAAGAAGAGCATTAATTCAGCTTTTGAGCTTTTCACTTCGCCATTTAAGATTAACTCTCTAATTTTAATTCCAAGCGCACTTCCACCTGGCTCTTTTGTAAAAATTGCGTCACTATAACGCTTTTTAAGGTTGGCAATTTGTGTGCTTTTTCCAGCAGTGTCAATCCCCTCTATTGCAATGTACATGATAGCTCCTGTGCGATCTCTTTTGGTATTAAGTGTGATGGATTTTTACTGAATTTAATAAGCGCTCTAACACTAGAAGAGCTAATGTATGAGTTCTCTAGCTTTGGCATTAAAAATATTGTCTCAATGGTGTTGTCTAGTGAGCTGTTTAAGTAACTTAATTGTAACTCATACTCAAAATCACTTACTGCTCTTAGTCCTCTGATGAGTGCTGTTGCATTGAACTCTTTTGCTATTTCTACAGTTAAATTGTCAAACCCAATAACCTCTACATGTAGTAGGTGTGAGACACACTTTTTAACCATAGCTACACGCTCATCTAATGTAAACATAGTCTGTTTATCTTTTGAGAGTGCAACGGCAATTATTACTTTACCAAAGAGATTAAGTGAGCGTTCAATTATGTCAAAATGACCATTTGTTATTGGGTCAAATGTTCCTGGATAAATTGCTATTTTACTACTCATCATCCCACCTTTTGTAGAGTTCATTTTCAATTCCTATTAAATCAAACCACTTACCAATAATAAAGTTTTCCATATCCTCTAGTGACTTTTGCTCTGAGTAATATGCTAAAACTGGTGGTGCAATTATAACACCCAATGTTGATAGTTTTTGCATATTTTCTAATGCAATTGCACTAAATGGCATCTCACGAGGAGCGAGAAGTAGAGTTCGTCTCTCTTTTATCATAACAGAGGCTGCTCTTGTTATGAGGTTGTCGCTAATTCCACAAGCTATTTTTGCTAATGTATTCATAGAACATGGTGTAATAACCATAGCATCACACTTAAATGAACCAGATGCAACACTTGCATAAATTTGTGAATTAGAGTGAACTTTTACACTCTCTTTTTCAATAACAACTTTTGCATGATCGCTCACAATAATATGTTTTTCAATATGTTTAGGAAGCTGATTGACAACTTTTAAGCCAAGTTCGACTCCACTTGCTCCACTAATAGCGACTATGACTCTTTTCATAACATTATTGCCCTGTTTTCAGATACTACTTTTGCTTTAATCTTTTTTCCATCATTTTTAATAAAGGTAATTACCTCATTAATTCTTGCATTTTTTGTAGCTGTTGCACTAAACTCAATTTGTAGTGTCCCATCTTTTAAAGTTATGTTAACTGTGGACTCTTTTTTAATAATATATGCAAGTAAAACATCACGTTTTTGAATAACATGATTTGTACTAATATTTTTCTTTGCCATAATTTTTGTCTTAGGAAGAGAACTGATTGCTTTTGCACTATGCTTATTAAATTTTACATCTTTAATTTTGGTATTAAAAGCATCTATTATAGATTTTCTAGGAATTAACTCTTTTGCAATTACAACAGGTAGTGTTGCATCAATTTCAAATTTGAAAAAGTGTTTTTTTTTCCCATCTTCAGTTATGTAAAACGTTCCTATATCTCTTCTTAAATCTCTTGCTTTTACAATAACATCATAAGTGGCTGGAAACTCAAATTTTTTTCTCTTTTTTTGAATAACAGTTATTGCATTTACTGTTGCTTGAGGATAGAGTTTAATGAACTCATTTTGAAGTTTATCTGTTATACATGTAATCTCATCAGCAAAGAGTGATGAGAAGAGGAGCAAGATAGAGAGTAAAACTATTTTCATATCTCTACCTTATCTACTTTTTTAATGCAGTTCAGCGTTTAGTTTAATTTCACGAGTTGAGCGTGAAGCTACTACTTGTCCTGTAATTGAGTTTTGTCTAAAATGAACACCATTTAGTGATTCTAAATCTTTACCTTTAAATGTTGTTCCCATTAAAGAGTTCTCATTTACTTCATTAATTAGCTCTAACTGTTTTGGTTCAATCTCTATTTTAGTTCCCTCTAAAATTGAGACTCCAGCATCAATAATACAACCATCACCAATTGGAATACCACAAACACTGTTTGCTCCAAGAAGTGAGTTTTTACCAACAGAAATTGGGTTACCATCAGTTCCACTTAAAACACCTAAAATAGACGCTCCACCACCAACATCACTACCAGCTCCAACAATAGCAGAGCTTGAAATTCTTCCCTCTACCATAACGCTACCAGTTGTTCCTGCATTAAAGTTAATGTATGAAGCTCCTGGCATAACTGTTGTTCCTGCTGCTAGTTGCGCACCAAAACGTACTTTTGATGTATCTAAAATTCTAGTGTTATCTGCTGGAATGATATGCTGTAAAAGACGTGGAAATTTGTCAATAAAATCAATATGTGGGTACTCATTAGCTAGTTTTAACTCTATCTCCATTGTGCGTAAGTAATCTAACTCAATTGGAACTCCACTGCTCCATGCAACATTAGGAAGCGCACCAAATGCACCATTTAAGTTAATGCTTCTAAGCTCTACTTTTGCTTGACTTATAGCGTAGAGTTTAAGGTATGAAGCCTCTACACTTTTAAGCGCTTCATCAGCGTAGATAAATACAACTTTATACTCACCATCGCGCATTCCACTCTCTTTAAGAAGTCCATAAAGAGTTGAAATAACTTGAATATTTTTGTGAGCATCACCATAGGCTTCATCTGAGTATGGCGTAAATGCATTAAGAGCTGACTCTAAAAATGTTAAATTGATATCGCAAATTACTTCACTCTCATTAAAGTCAATTTTTACACCTTGCTCTTGTAGTGCATTTATAAAAATTGCAGCACTACCAAAGTTCTCATTCCAATTAACTAGTGGGTAAGTCGCTTGTAAAACTTTGTCTAGGTTTAGCTGACCAAAGTCAACACGACAAATACCAAAACCAATTGGGTCTTTGTAACCATCTTGTGCTTTAACTGTCTCAATTTGTGCTTTGAATTCATCTGCTGTTTCAATAATTTTCATACTTTTTTTCCCTTAATATTTTTTTGTGATATTGTATCATCTAAACTTTAATATATGATTATTTGCTTAATTGTGCTAACATTCAAAAATGAAATATATTATTATGATACTTACACTTTTGCAGACTCTTCTATTGGCACAAGATAGCTCACTTCAAAAAGTAAAGCTTCAACTTCAATGGAAATATCAGTTCCAGTTTGCTGGTTTTATTATGGCAAAAGAGATGGGTTACTACAAAGATGTTGGTTTAGATGTTGAGTTAATAGAGTATAACAACTCAAACATAGTAGATGACCTTGAAAGTGGAAAAGTCGATTATGCTCTTACAAACTCTATTATTAGCTATAAAGATAAAAAGTTGCGTGATGTCTCTCTTGTAGCTACCTATTTTCAACGTTCACCACTTATTTTTATTACACAACCAGAGATAAAGTCTGCACTTGACTTGAAAAATAGAAATATTATGATATCAGAAGATAATCGTATTAATAGCTCATTAGGAATACTTTTAGAATATTTTAATATTAATGATAAAAATACAAATTTTTTAAAACCAACGTTTAATCTTGATGATTTTATTACAAAAAAAGTAGATGTTATTACGGGATTTAGATCAAATGAGCTTTTTATCCTTGATAATAAAAAGATACCATATAACATCATAGACCCAGTAGAGTATGGCTTTTCTACAAATGCAATCAACCTTTTTGTCACTCGCAGTAAAGCTAAAACAGACTCTAAAGAGATTAATAACTTTTTGGAAGCAACAAAGAGAGGTTGGGAGTATGCACTAAAAAATATTGAAACAACAGCTAGGTTGATTCATAAAGAGTATCAACTAAATAAATCTTTAGCTCATTTAGTTTATGAAGCAGAAGTGACAAAAGAGCTTATGTTGCTTAATTTATATGATATTGGTGAAGTAAACAGAGAGTTTGTTTTAAAAATATATAATCAACTTATAAAAAGCAATACAATAGATGCTAATCAAAGTAGTGATAATCTTACACTTACAAGCAACTCAAATTGTTTAATATCTAAAACATTTAATATGCTTGCAAAACGTGTTGGATACTCTTTAATTATTGCTATCTCTATATTTTTAGTTATTGTTATTTTAATTATGCTTTTTTGGTCTCTTAAGTTGAAAAAAGAGATTAAAAAACGCTCAATTTTGCAAGAGGCTTACAAAGCAGAAAGAGATTTGAATGAGCACTATTTAGATACTGCAGATGTGCTTATTGTTGCATTTGACACTCAAGGAAGAGTGACAATGCTCAACAAAAGAGGCGAGGAGCTACTAGGCTATAGTGAAGAGGAACTTTTAGGAAAAGTTTGGTTTGAAATTGGTGTTTTACCAGATGATATAGCCATAGGTGTAAAAGAGTTTTTTGACAATATCATCAACGTAAAAATATTTGATGATACCTCTGTAAAACATCCATTAATAGACAAAAATGGTGAGCAGTTGATGTTTAGTTTTAAAAGCTCTCTTCTTTATGATGGAGATGGTAGAGTAAATGGCGTTCTTAGTTCAGCTAGTGATATTACTAAGTTGATTGAGATACAAGAGATACTCAAGCATCAAGCACATCATGATAAATTAACAACACTTCCAAATAGAGTATTGTTAATGGATCGTATCTCTCAAGCTATTAAGAATGCAAAAAGATTCAGTGAGAATATTGCAATTATTTTTATTGATTTAGATCATTTTAAAGATATAAATGACACATTAGGTCATGATGCAGGGGATGATTTACTTAAATTAGTATCTAAAATTTTAAAACAAAATGTACGAAATAGTGACACAGTTTCAAGGTTCGGTGGAGATGAATTTATAATTTTATTAGATCACTTTGAATATTCAAGCTCTATAGTTACAGTGATCGATAATATTATTAATGCATTAAAAGAGGCTTTGATAATTAATAATCAAGAGTTTTTTATAACATTAAGCCTTGGAATATCTATCTATCCACAAGATGGACTTAATTCTGAGACATTAATAAAAAATGCGGATACTGCTATGTATGAAGCAAAAAAGAGTGGTCGTAATAATTATAAATTTTACACTAATAGTATGAGTTCAGAACTAAATGAGCGAATACTTTTAGAAAAAGAGCTTCGCAAGTCACTTCAACGCAGTGAGATGAGAGTCTATTATCAGCTACAAATGAACTCTAAAACTCAAAAAATAGTTGGTATGGAGGCACTTGTGAGGTGGATACACCCTGAAATGGGACTTATTACACCAGATAGGTTCATACCACTAGCTGAGGGTATTGGATTTATTACTGAACTTGATGAGTGGGTAATGAATGAAGCTGCTAGTCAGTTTAAGAGATGGAGTGCCGTTGGTTATGAAACTGGTGTTCTCTCTTTAAATTTGTCTGTACAAAGATTAGAAAAAGATGAGTTTATTGATAGCATAAAGAGTGAAATTAAATCACTTGACATTAAACACAATTGTATCTCTTTTGAAGTTACTGAGAGTCAAATTATGAATAATCCAAAAAACTCTATTGAGAAACTGCATGAGTTGAGTAAGCTAGGAATTAGAATATCTATTGATGATTTTGGTACAGGATACTCCTCTTTGTCATATTTGAAAAAACTTCCAATAAATAAGCTCAAAATTGATAAATCTTTTATTCAAGATATTCCTTCAGACAAAGATGATGTGGAGATTACTAAAACTATTATTGCTATGGCAAAAAACTTAAATCTTGAAGTAATTGCAGAGGGTGTTGAAACTAAAGAACAAGTGGATTTTTTAGAGCTTAATGGTTGTAGTGAGATACAAGGCTATTACTACCATAAACCAGCGCCAGCTGATAAAATAGAAGAGATTCTTAAAAAAAATGAGTGAGATACTATTAGTAGGAATTAATGCAAGATATACCCATAGTGCTATAGGACTAAGATACTTAAAAGCAAATTTAAAAGAGTTGCAAAAAGATGCAGAAATTTTAGAGTTTGTAATTGGTGAAAATGCTCAAAGTATAGCAGAACAGATACTTTTAAAAGAGCCTGAAATTGTGGGCATTGGTGTATATATTTGGAATGCAATTGATGTTAAAAATGTAATTGAAGTAATAAAAAAAGTGTCGCCATCTACAAAGATTATCCTAGGAGGACCAGAGGTTTCTCACCAACCATTTAGAGTAGATTTTAGTGACTCAGATTACATTGTGCAAGGAGAGGGCGAGGAGAGTTTTTATGAACTTTGCAAAGATATATTAGATGGAGTTGCTATCTCAAATAGAGTTATTCCAGCAAAAATACCAAAGCTCAAAGAGTTACAACTTCCCTATGAACTCTACACCCAAAGCGATATTGACAACAGATACATCTACGTAGAAGCCTCAAGAGGATGCCCTTTTGAGTGTGAATTTTGTCTCTCTGCTATAGATGAGAGAGTTAGACTCTTTGATATTGAAAAAGTGTTGAGTAGTTTTGAGACTCTGTGGAGTAGAGGCGCAAGAGATTTTAAGTTTATTGATAGAACTTTTAATTTGAATATTAAGATAGCAAACCAAATAATAGATTTCTTTTTAGAAAAAGATGAGCAGTATTCACTCCATTTTGAGGTAATTCCAGACAACTTCCCACAAAGATTAAAAGATAAAATAAAGAAGTTTCCTACACACTCTTTACAGTTAGAAATTGGTATTCAGACACTAAACAGTGATATTTTGCATAACATCAATAGAGTTATGGATTTGAAAAAAGTGCAAGAGAACATAAAATTTTTAGAAGATGAAACAAACGCTCATATGCATTTGGATTTAATTGTAGGATTACCAGGTGAGACACTAGAGAGCTTTGCAATTAATTTAAACAGATTAAAAAAGATGACAAATTCAGAGATTCAAATAGGAATTTTGAAAAAGCTATCTGGAACGACACTTAGTCGTCACGATGAGCAGCATAAAATGCTCTACTCAAACATCCCGCCATATGATATTTTAAGTAACAAAGATTTGAGTTTTATTCAAATTCAAAAAATGAAACGTTTTGCAAGATTTTGGGATTTGCTTCATAATAGTGGGAATTTTTACTCAAGCATTTCACTACTTTACAAAGATGGTGATGTGTTTAGAGGTTTTTATGATTTTAGCGAGTGGATATTCAAACAGACCGCTTCAACTTGGAAAATATCTTTAAACCGTATGAGTGAGTTGCTTTTTAACTACTTAGTAGATGTATTAAAAGAAGATAAAAATGAGGTCGCAGAAGCAATTTTACAAGATATTATCAAAGTAGGGGGACGCTCCATTCCTGCACATATTACAAAAAATGCAATAAGTGACACAAAATTAAATCGTACTGCTAACTCAAAAAAGAGAAAACGTCAAGAGTTGAGAAAAAATTAACAAATTTTAGGTTATAATATTTCATACAAGGAGTTTATCATGGATATTTCAAGTAATATATCATCAATTGGTGCTAACCAAACTTTTTTGAATAATGGTGCTAATAATGTTGCAAATAGCAATACAGATGGGTTTATTCCAACTGAGACAACTATTAGCGAGACTGTTCCAAACTCTAGTGTTCAAGCAAATTCAACACTGGCAACAGATACAGGTTCTACAAAGTCACAAACTAATTTAGCTAGTGAAATTACTAACCAAATAGTGAATGAAAATGTAACTGGTGTTAATGTTGCAGCAATTAAGACTCAAGATCAAGTTATGGGTACACTTTTGGATATGAGGGCTTAATTTACAAAATGACTTTTAGTTAGTGTTACGTTCTATTTTTACAAACAGTTTTGGAATTCTTTTTTCAAGAGTTCTAGGGCTTGCTCGTGACTTACTAACTGCTTCTGCACTTGGTGCAAACATTTATAGTGACATTTTTTTTGTTGCGTTTAAACTCCCTAATCTTTTTAGACGCATTTTTGCAGAGGGTGCTTTTACGCAAGTTTTTTTACCTGCATTTACGCGTTCAAAACATAAAGCTGTCTTTTCACTCTACATTTTTTCGCTCTTTTTTGCAACTCTTACTCTTTTAACACTTCTTGTTCAACTCTATCCAACTATTGCAACAAAAGCCATTGCTATTGGTTTTGATGAGAATAAAATAGAGTTAGCGGCACCATTTGTTGCTATTAATTTTTACTATCTTTTGGCAATTTTTAGTGTAACATTTTTAAGTACATTCTTGCACTATAAAAACCATTTTGCAACAACATCTTTTGCAACAGGACTGCTTAATATTTCACTAATAGTTGCACTACTACTCTCTAAAGATATGGCTAGTGAGACAATTGTATTGTATCTTAGTTATGGAGTTGTTGTTGGTGGAATACTGCAACTGCTTGTACATGTAATAGCTATTTACAAACTAAAACTATCTTTTATTTTTATTGGTGGTGTTAAGTACTTTAGTAAAAAAGTCTCTTCAATAAAAAAAGAGAGTTCAAAATTTAAAAGAGAGTTTTTACCAGCTATTTGGGGAAATTCTGCTGCACAGATTGCAGCATTTTTAGATACTTGGTTAGCTTCACTACTTCTTAGTGGCTCAATTAGTTACCTCTACTATGCAAACAGAGTCTTTCAACTTCCACTAGCACTTTTTGCCATTGCTACATCTATTGCCATCTTCCCTAAAGTTGCTAGATTTTTAAAACACAATCAACACACACAAGCGTTAGAGTATATGTCAAAGGCTTTTTGGTTTTTACTAGTTTTACTGACATTTTCAACCATTGGCGCACTTATTTTAAGCGAAGAGATTGTTACACTTCTTTTTGAACGCGGTGCATTTAGTGCTAATGACACAACTCAAACATCAGCTGTTTTGTCAATGTATATGGTAGGGTTGATATTTTTTGGAATAAACAAACTGTTACTTTTGTGGATATACGCAAATCAAGAGCAGTTAAAAGCTGCAAAAATTGCCTCGTTTTCTTTAGCTTCAAATGTTCTTTTCTCTGTCGCTCTTCTTCAGCCAATGGGCGCTAGTGGATTGGCTTTGGCTTCATCATTAAGTGGTATTGTCTCTTTTATTTTAACACTTAGAGCATTTGGAAAGCAGAATTTTTTAGCTATAATTCAAAAAAAATATTTAATATATTTCATTATATCAATACCTATTTTTACAATCATCATCTACTTATTTAAGGAAGCTTTACATGTATATCTATGACTCAGTTAAAAAAGAGAAATTAAAATTTGAATCAATCGTACCTAATGAGGTAAAACTCTACGTTTGTGGACCAACTGTTTATGACAATGCACACTTAGGTCATGCAAAAAGTGCTTTAGTTTTTGATTTATTAAAAAGAGTTCTTGAAGCAAATGGTTATAGTGTTACTTATGCAAGAAACATAACAGATATTGATGATAAGATAATCAATAAATCAATAGAGCTAGGTGTCACAATATCTGAACTAACAAGTAAATATATCGACCTCTACCATGAAGAGATGGGACAATTAGGAGTTTTAAAACCAGACATTGAACCACGTGCAACTGAGTCTATTGAAGCTATGACGTATTTGATAGAAAAACTAATTCAAAACAATCACGCTTATGTAAGCGAAGATGGTGATGTCTATTTTGATACACAAAGTGATAGTAAATATTTAAGTATATCTTCAAACCATCAAGATTCAGATGATACTCAAAGCAGAGTAGAGAGCTCTACATGTAAAAGAAATCAGTCAGACTTTGCACTATGGAAAGCTACAAAAGATGAGACAATATCATTTGATAGCAAATACTCAAAAGGTCGCCCAGGTTGGCATTTAGAGTGTTCTGCCATGATAGAGAAACATTTAAGCACACCAAATTCAACATACAGTATTGACATCCATGGTGGTGGAGCAGACCTGCTGTTTCCTCATCATGAAAATGAAGCTGCTCAAAGTAGATGTGCGACAAACCATGAGTTAAGTAAATATTGGATGCATAACGGTTTTGTAAATATTGATGGTATGAAAATGAGTAAATCACTAGGCAATAGCTTTTTTTTGAAAGATGCACTAAAAAGCTATAGTGGAGAGGTTTTAAGATACTATCTTTTAAGTACTCACTATAGAGCAGATTTTAACTTTAATGAAGAGGATTTAATAGCATCTAAAAAACGTCTCGATAAAATTTACCGACTTAAAAAAAGAGTTTTTGGAATGAGTAATCCTGAGATTAAAACTACTTTTATGGAAAAATTACTAGAGAGTTTAAGTAATGACTTAAACATTTCGGAATCACTAGCACTTATTGATGAGATGATAAGCGATTTAAATGAAAAACTAGATAGTAATGCAAAAGATAAAGTGGCTAAAAAAGAGATATTGAGTAATTTAGCATACATCGAAACTATTTTAGGATTTGGTGCAGATAACCCTTATGAGTATTTTCAATATGGTGTTGATGAAGATGTGAAAAATAGTATCAACACACTAATTATTGAGCGTGCAAATGCAAAAAAAGAGAAAGATTTTGAGACATCAGATAAAATAAGAGATAAAATTTTACGTTTAGGTGTAAATATCATGGATACACCACAGGGTACTTTTTGGGAAAAGATTGAGGGGTGAATTAATGATTAATAAAAAAAGTATTATTGCTCTAGAAAAATATTCAAATGGGTTGAGTGTTCTCGTTGTTGAGGACTTTAAGCCTGTACTAGATGGGTTAGTCGCTATTTTAGAAAACTACTTTAAAACAATAGATACAGCCGTTAATGGTCAAGAAGCTATATATAAGTATAAGAATAATATGAATCGTTATGATATTGTAATAAGTGATATTGAGATGCCAATAATGGGTGGTATTGAACTTACCAAAGAGATAAAAAAAATATCAGATAAACAAAACATTATTATTATCTCCGCACATAAAGAGTCTGATTACCTATTGGAGTTAATTAATTTAGGAGTTAATCGTTTTATTATGAAGCCACTTGAGCGTGATGAGCTGATTGAGACACTTTTAGCTGTAACAAAAGAGATATGTGGAGAAAATGAGAAAGATATTGTTAGGTTTCCTAAAAAAATAGTCTGGGATAAAAAAAATCAGAATCTATTGCAAAATGGAAAAATGATAGATTTAACAAAATATGAGTGGATATTTTTTAAACTATTAGTCTCTGATACGAAAAAAATACACAATGTGGATGAAATTTTAGAGTACTTTAAATCTCATACAATAGATTTTGATGGAGACAACATAAGAAACTTGGTGGCAAAATTAAGAAAGAAATTACCAGTAGAGTTAATTAAAAATGTTTATGGTAAAGGCTACAAAACAGTTAAACCACAATAGAGTTTTTTAAACCTCTATTGACCACCCCATTGTCCGCCCCAAGCATCACTTTTAACTTTCCAACCATAAATGAAACCCTCATCTAAATTGTAAGCCTCAATACCCTCTTTTGTAAGTGCATTCGCTGCAGCTTTAGAGCGAGGTCCACTTCTACAAACCAAAATAACTTTTGTAGCTTTTGATAACTTCATGGCTTCCATAATCTCTGAGACAAACTTTTTATTCTCTCTCTCTTTAGGGTTGTAGAGTTTTTGAACATCTTTGTGCTTTTTAATTTTGTCAGTTTTTAGCTCAATCATAGCGCTCTTCACACGCGTTTTAATTGACTTTGGCTCATACGTCCAATCAAGGTATGGAATATTAATAAACCCCTCACCATGACCAACATACAAAAACTCAATAGGTGTTCTAACATCAACAATAATCGCTTCACCACTCTTTGCTAGAGATAGTGCATCTGGTGCGCTTATGTCATCCTCATAAATATCTTCACTTAAACTTAATGTTACAATCGTTAATAGTGCCAATAAAAATTTCATAAAATCAATCCTCATATTTTTTGCGAAATTATATCACTTATAACTGTTTAAGTTTTTAATTGAACTCTCTACTTCTTCAACTTTAGTATTCATACTCATAGGTTTTGAAAAGGTGATGGTTACTTCTCTTCTAAAAAGAGAGCTTTTTGGTATAAAATGCTTTTTTGAACGTGAAAAAAAGCTCCCTTTAAGACCATCTATATTTGCACAAATAATTACTCCATCAAGACCTTTCGCAATTAGCTCATAACCTTTTGAGAATTTACCATAATCTCCATCATAAGAGATTTCACCCTCTGGAAAGATAACAATCATATTGTCTTCACTAAGACTTTTTTTTGCAACTTTAATAGCATCTTTTGCAGCACTATTTGAAATAGGAATAGCACCTCCTAGTTTTAATATGTAGTTTATACCTCTTAAATTGTAAATTGATCTATCCATTATATATCTAATTCTTCTTTGTGGTGCA
>JAYEGD010000143.1:0-3258 GCA_034658915.1 Campylobacterota bacterium
GCATGATTAAAAAGCGTTTCAATCGCTACTGCTTCTACTTTGTCGTTTGCTAATGTTGCTGTACCATGAGCGTTTATGTAGTCAATATCATTAGGGGTTAGTGAAGCATCACTCAACGCATCACTCATTGAACGAATTGCTCCTGAGGCTTGTGGGTCTGGGTTTGTCATATGGTAAGCATCGCTACTTGCGCCTACTCCTAGCAGTTCAATAGAGTTTTCAACTCTCCTGTTTTGAACTAAGAGTGCGGCTACTGCTTCGGCTACATTCATACCATTTCTATGCGAATCAAAAGGTCTGCATTTCTCATTTGAGAGAACACTCAAAGCGTGAAAACCACAAACAGTTGTGTAGCAAAGGGAGTCCGCTCCAACTACTAAAATATTCTCATACGCATCAACATTAACAAGCCTTTTTGCTAGTAAAAGAGCATTCGCACTAGATGTACAAGCAGTGGAAATAGAGCGACTATCTAAAAAATTAAACTCATGCTCTAAAAAATCTGCTAATACATTGATGGCATGTTTTGAGGGGTCTATATTTTTGTAGTTTTTGTCTTTGAAGTAAGCTTTTTCACTCTCTCTCATTCCACCTACAGATGAGCCTACAATTAGTAGAGTGTTATGAAAGTTTTCTAAGTTAGATTCACTTAAAACTTTTGCTACTACATCTCTTAAAAGAGTAAAAAAGTCACCATATTGCATCTCTCCTAAACCTACAGGAGCGTTGTCTATATATGTTGTATTAATGGAAATTGCACTTTTTTGTGAGTAAATTGCACTCATTAACTCTTTTGTATTACCAGCGCAACACTCAAGGTCGTAGTTGTTTATGTATGCTCTCATTTGAGAACCTCACTTTTGAGAAAAAATATTTGACAGACTATCTTAATTGACATTAATATATAATTTAATTATAATCATCTTATGTACGACATATTATATATAGGTGCTGGAGCATCTTCACTTTTTGGTTTAGCGCATGTTTGTTCGACTTCTAGTTTAAAGGTGGCAGTTTTAGAGCAGAACTCTAAACCTGCTTTAAAGTTGAGCGTCTCTGGTGGTGGGAAGTGTAATGTCACAAATGTTGATGTTCAACCTAGACACTTTTTAGCTAATGATGAGTTTATTGCACCTATTTTAAAAGCTTTTAGTAAAGATGATTTGCTACTGTTTTTAAAATCTCACAAAATTGAGCTAGAGTTGCGAAAAAATCGTTACTACTTTTGTAAAAACAGCTCATCTGATATTATTAATTTACTACTTAAACTCTCAAAAAAAGCAGATTTTTTTTACAGTGAGAAAGCTCTACATGTAGAAAAAATTGATGATGACTATTTTGAGATAAAAACAGAACATAAAACTTTTAAAGCACTACATGTAGTTGTTGGAAGTGGAGCAATAAGTTACAAAGCGTTAGGTGTTAGTGACATTGCATTGCAAATAGCATCTAATTTTGATCTACATGTAAAACAGTTTCAACCTGCATTAGTAGGGTTAACACTGCAACCACAACAAGCGTGGATGAAGTCACTTAGTGGAGTTAGTTTTAGAGTGAAAATTAGAGTTAATGACAAAGTAATTGATGAGGAGATGCTCTTTGCTCATCGTGGTATTAGCGGTCTTGCTATTTTGTCAGCATCTCTTTATTGGCATAAAGGATGTATTGAGATTGATTTTTTACCATCGTTTAGAGTTGATGAAAAAATCTTGAAATCAAATAAGCTTCTCTCATCTTTATTGCCTGTGCCTAAAAAGTTTATGAAAAAGTTTTTAGAACATATTGGAATCAGTGATAAACCATGCTCTAAATTGAGTGCAAATGAGTTACAAAAAGTACAAACTATTCATAGCTATAGCTTTGCACCAGCTGGAAACTTTGGGTTTGATAAAGCAGAAGTTTGTCGTGGTGGAGTTGATGTTAGTGAGTTTAACTCTAATGATTTAATGAGTAAAAAAGTGAAGAACCTTTACTTTAGTGGAGAAGCGCTAGATGTAACTGGTGAACTAGGTGGATATAACATTCAGTGGGCATTTAGCAGTGGAATGATTATTGCTAATGAAATCGTTAAAAAAGACGATAGTACATGTAATAAAGTTAAGCACAAAAAAGCATTGCTTTAGTGCTTATAAAGTAAAAGGATTTGTTATGGCTGGAGAAATAAGCTCACTAGGTATTGGTTCAGGCGTACTTACAGCAGATATAATTGATAAACTAAGAGCAAATGATGAAAATGCGTTAGTAAAGCCTATTGATACAAAAATTGAAACAAATGACAGTAAAGTAAAAGCGCTAGACTTGTTAGATAGCTTGATTACTACTTTTCAATCTTCTACAGGTTCATTAGGTGATGAACTTCTCTACTTGCAGCGTGAGGGAAGTGTTGCAGGTGAGGGTGTTAGTGTAAGTGTTGAAGATGGTGTTAATATTCAAGAGTTTAGCATTAGAGTCGATCAGTTGGCAAAGAGTGACGTTGTTGAGAGTGGTTCGTTTGAATCTACAGACAAATCTATTGCTAGTGGTAATGGTACTTTGAGTATTAACATTAATAATAAAACTTATGAAGTAGATTATGAATCAACAACAACATTGGAAAATTTGCGTGATGAGATAAATAAATTTGTTGGAGATGATTTAACAGCGTCAATTCTTCAAGTTGGAGACAATAGCAATAAATTGATTTTAACATCTAAAGTTAGTGGAGCAGATCAAGAGATACTAATGAGTGATAGTGGAAATTTAGACTCAAAAATATTAAATAAAAATGCAGCAGTGTTTGGTGGAGATTTAACATCAACAGCTCCAAATACTCCTGAAACAATTGCAGATGGTGACATCACTATTAATGGAACTAGCATTGGAGAGGTTGTAATTCCAGGAACTACAAACTCTGAAGATAAAGCAGGAATTATCGCTCAAGCTATTAATGATGCAGGTGTCGGTGCAACAGCGTCCGTTGTTGAAAAAAACGGTAAATTCTCACTATATATTGAAAATACAGATGATGGAGTTGGTGATTTAACTATTACAACTAATGCTAATGGAGAGACACTTAGTGGGCTAGCGAGCTCTACAACTACTGGAAATGAAGATGGTGCAACCACTATTCAAGAGGCTAAAGATGCAATGTTCCAATATAATGGAATTGACATTACAAGAAGCACAAATGAAGTGAGTGATTTAAGAAATGGTATTACTATTTCACTTTTAAAAGTCAAAGAGGATGATGAAGATTTAAATAATGTTAGTGTAACTCAA
>JAYEGD010000144.1:0-3247 GCA_034658915.1 Campylobacterota bacterium
GGATTTAGAGTATTCAATTAGTGATACTCTAAAAAATGAAGTAAAATTTTATATTGAGAGTTTTGATTTCCAATAGCGATAGAGTAACAGTGTAACACTCATACCAATAGCAGCTCCAGCAATTGTGTCACTAGGATAGTGTGCGTAATAACCAATTCTTGCAAGTGCCATAGTAACTGCGTAGCTCAAAAATATCCACCAATATTTTGGAAACATCAGTGTAAGCGACATAAAAATAGCAAATGCAGTTGTGGTGTGTCCTGATGGAAAGGAGTGATAACTTGACTCAAAGTTAAACCATGTGAAGCCAAAAAAGTTGTCTGACTCCAAAACTCTAGGTCTTGCTTTTCCAAAAATAAATTTTAAAATATTTGTCACTATTCCAGAAAGAGCAACGCTTAAAAAAAAGAAAGCTGCTCTTATGGCGTATAGTTCTATTTTTCTTCTAAATTTAAAGTATCCCCATAGCAGTGCAGAAACAACTAAAAAGTAAGTAGATACTGCTGCCTCACTTAAATAGCCACTAACTCTATAAAATGTTGCGTATTTTGGTATTGAGAACTCTACTCCATCTATATCTACTAAAATTGGTGTTGCATACTTATTGCTCATAATATATCTCGCTACACTCTCATCAATAAAAAAGTATGTTGGAACTATTAGAACTATTGCAACAACTAAAATATAGACTATTTTCATCTGTATCCCTTGAAATTTTTACACTCTATTAGCTCAATACTATTTACCTTTGAGCCATTTAAATTTATGTTGAAACTTTTTAGCTTTTTAACACTGTCACACCTGAATTTAAGAGCTATAGGTTCTTTGAAAAAGTGTGTGTTAATAAATATTAAATCTCTATTTATAGGTGATTTGCTGTTCCAAATATCAAACTGATCGTAACGATTGTTATCTACTAAAAATAGCTCTGAATTGTGATTTCTATTGTAATAAATTGCTCTTGATGCTACTGTCCAATTTGTAACAGCTAGTGCTTCATTTGGTTTTAAAAGTTCATTTGCTTGTTGCATAATTCTATCCCAGCCATAAATATCTCTATGTGGTGAGTTGTAATCACTTAGTGGAATAAATTTAAAAATAAGCTCTAAATACAAAATTAGTGTCACTACAAGACCAAATATAATAGAAAAGTTTAGATACTTTTTAGCTCTCTTTGAGCCTTTGTACATGTAGTACGTTCCAATAGGAATAAAGATGTAGTAAAACAGAGCGCTCCAGTGTGGTAAAGCTCGTTTGTAAAGTGATGCATACCAAAAAAATAGTAATAAAGTAATCCCAAAAAGAGCGCTTAAAAAAAGTGTTTTGTCTTTAGATGTAACTGCTTTAAATAGACCATAAAAAGAGAGTATCCATAAAAATGGATTATATGCTCCAAATTGAGCTGCAACGGATTGTGCAAAAACTCGCCAATCTATATGAGTATCACCTACTACATGTTCACTTTGGTAGCTAAAGCTTATCCACTCATTTTGCATATTCCACAATATAACAGGTGAGACCAAAATTAGTGCTACTATAATTGAGACAAAAAATCCAAATGATAAAAAATAGCTATACTTCTTTTGTACAACAAAGTAGATTGCAATGGGTATAACAAATAAAATCGCTGTATATTTTGTAAGTCCAGCTATGCCCATAAGAAGTCCTAAAATCAGCCAATTTTTTAGAGATGGCTCTTTATCAATATTGAGCGTAACTAGAATAATAGGCACTAATAACATAAACAAAATAGTCTCTGGAAGAAGCATAAAAAACAGTGCATTAAACATAAAAGAGGCGTTTAGTGCAATTGCTGAAATTACAGAACTCTTTACACTGTTGCTTATTTTAAAAATTAGTTTATAGATTAAAAGTGAGCTAAAAAAGCCTATAATTATCGCTGAAACTCTTACGCCTAATTCGCCATCACCAAAAATATTAATGAAAAGAGCTTGTGTCCATCCAACTAATGGAGGGTGATCAAAATAACTAAGAGCAGGGTTTAGTCCATACAAAACATAGTGAGCCTCATCAACACCTAAAGCGACATTTGATGAGACCGCTACTCTTAAAAAAGCTATTAAGAGTAAAAAAAGATATAAATTTAGGTTACTTAAACTTATCAAGGTGTGGCTTCATTGTGTCAAATACAATCTCAGGAGTTATCACTTGAATACATTGGTTGTCCTCACATGGAGTTTTACGGTGGTTTGAAGCACTAACACAAGGACTACAAGCCAAAGATGCGTAAATAGGAGTTGATGATCCAAGAGAGCCATAAAGAGCTGGTGTCTCTGGTCCAAAAATAACAAAAGTGTGCATAGGTGTAATAGATGCAAAGTGAGCAGGTCCAGAGTCATTAGTAAGCATAAACTTAGATGCATTGTAAAGAGCAGGAAGTTCTAAAAACTTCACTCCACCTGCAAAGTTAATACAACGCTTATCATCTACACTTGAAGCTATCGCTTGTGCGCCATCACTCTCAGCTGGTGCGCCTGTTAGAAGAATGATTACATCTCTATTGTAATTTAACATTTTGTTAATCACTTCAATGTACGACTCTTTCGCCCATCTTCTTTGTGGAAGCAGGTCTGAAGCGTTTGCATTTACTAAAACTACTGGGTTTTTAACTGCATCAAAACCATCATATTTTGAAGCAACAATCTCTCTTACATCTTCAACTCTCTCGTCTGATACCTCTGCTTGAGCTAATTTAATTTCACTCTCATCAATAAACCTTTTTGTAAATGGTATCTCTTCATCCATACTAAAAAGTGCGTCAGTTAACGATATGAAATTTTTAGCAATATGTTGATGAGGATTATAAGCTACCCTCTTTGTTAAAAAGTCACCTCTATAAAGACCCTCATTATGAAATGAGTGAAAACCGACTCTGTTAATTGCTCCACAAGAAGCACTTAAAAGTGCAGTAAAACGTGAAAATAGTTCTAAGTCAACTACTGAGTCAATATTTTTTTCTCTACACCACTTTAAAAACTGAAGTGAACTCTTTGCAAGTGCAAAGATTGAACTCTCATCAATTGTAAAGATATTCTCATCTTTAACAGTGTTTAATAGCTGCAAACTTACTCTATTTTTTGAAAAAATTACAAAAAATAGCTCTCCATCGATATTGTCTTGAATTTTTCTCATGGCAGGGTCAACTAAAATTGCACTCCCCATCTCTGAGAGTTCTATTAATAGCACATTTTTTGGTCTATAATACACTTTTGAACTGAACATATTC